>JBJTWL010000061.1:0-31778 GCA_046081745.1 Flavobacteriales bacterium
GGTATAAGCAAGGCACTTCCGGGGTTCAATTCCTTGATTTGATGCTCTTTTAAATTGAAAACGGTTTGTATCACGGGTCGTTCAGAAGCAACAACCACGACCTCTTCATCTTCATAATAAAATACTGGACGAATACCGGCAGGATCTCTTAATACAAAAGCGTCCCCATGTCCAATTAAACCAGCCATGACATACCCACCATCCCATTTATTCGCCGACTTTTGCAGGACAGAAACCAAATCTAAATGCTCGCTAATTTTTGTCGAAATCTCAGGTTTGGAAAACCCTTCTGATTTGAATTTTTCATACAGCTTGTCATTTTCAACATCTAAAAAATGACCTATTTTTTCTAAAACGGTGACTGTGTCGGACTTCTCTTTTGGGTGTTGACCAATGGCTAACAGGGAATCAAATAATTCATCCACGTTGGTTAAATTAAAGTTCCCGGCAAGTACCAGGTTTCTGGTCATCCAATTATTCTGACGAAGAAACGGGTGACAACTTTCAATCGAATTACGACCAAAGGTCCCATAGCGCAAGTGACCAAGAAATAATTCCCCAGTAAACCCTGCATGTTTCTTTAAATAAGCAACATCTTTCAATTTCTCTGGCGCTTCAGTACCAAGCTGATTAAATCGAGACCCGATTTGTCCAAATAAATCTTGAATGGGGTTTTTATCGATAGACCTTGCACGGCTTATATAGCGCTCACCAGGCTGCATGTCTAATTTAATATTTGCAATACCAGCACCGTCTTGCCCTCGGTTATGCTGTTTTTCCATTAAAAGTTGCATTTTATTTAATCCATAAAATGCCGTCCCGTACTTTTCCAGGTAAAAAGACACGTCTTTTTTCAAGCGCAGGAGGGCGATCCCGCATTCGTGTTGTATTGCATCGCTCATTCCGTTGCGAAATTACTCAATGTCTAACCGATTTCAGCGGAATTGTTAATTAATTTGAGTAAACGTTTATAACTTAATGACCACCCGGTTGGCAACACTTAGGTAATGATTTTACTGCCTCCGGATCTGCTTTCAAATCGTCTGCATCATACCCCACTTGTGTAAGCGCTTGTTTAAGATCATTTAATCCAACTTTTGAGGGTTTATAAACACACATTGCAATTTTGGTTTCTAGATTCAATTCGGCATATTTCACCCCTTTTTGAAAGTTCAACGCTGACTCAATGCGTTCTTTACAATCACCACATAGCGCAGAGGTCTTAATATATACTGTATCGATTTTAGGTTTCTTATGCTGACCAAACACACTTAACGTGCACATCAATAAACACATGATGAATACATTTTTCATTTTTTATTTTGTTTTAAATTATAAGTTAATCCTCCATAGATATTTATCCCGGTTATAGGACCCCAAACCATGGTGGCATCAAAGCTTGGGTCTTGTGGATTAGAGGCAGAGATGATTGGATTTGGCTGTTTAACATTCAAAATGTTTTCTAAACCAAGATACACTTTAATCTTTTTCCATTGATGTGAAACTTGTCCAAAGAGGTACGGATACCATGGAGAATAATGCGTTACATGCACCGTACCCGAACCGGAATAATTGTCAGGCATTCGCATTGGGCCCACCACATTGGCAGTTAAATCGGCTTGCCAACGCTTGTTTTTTGAATTCCAAGAGACTGTATATAGCATGCGATGCATTGGAATCATGGGTTGCTGTTGCCTTATTCCATTATAAATCGATGCTACCTGAAGAAATTTATACGCCGCTCTTATGCTGAACTGTTTAGAGATAAGCCAATCCAATTCTGCTTGACAGGCTAAAGCAGTCGATTGGTTCTCTATATACCGAAACACTAAACTGTTTGGAGAAACATCCCGATCTACCGTCAACTGTCGTTCAAACCAAGTATAATATGCGTCTATCGTTAGGGTTGTTTTTCGTTCTAAAATTTCGAACTCTGAAGCCACGGAAGCGCCAAAATTCCATGATATTTCTGGCAACACCCCTTCACCAGGAAGAATCCATGTTTTATTGCTTGCCATAAGCACATTGTTTTCCATTAGAAAGTTAGGAACCCTCCAACCCTTACCACCGCTTAGGCGGATATCCGTTTTAGGAGTAAGGGCAAATTTTGCGTGAAGCCTTGGCACGAAAAACCAACCAAACAGTGTGTGATAATCGGATCGCGCACCCAACTGTAACGATAAGCGATTTAAACGCAAGGCATATTCCGCAAAGGGACCCACCGTAACTTCACTTCGGTTTTGAAAATTAATGTCTGTTTGTTGGTCTATTTCTAGCAAGGTTAAAGAGGTGCCCGTTCTTAAATGATGAATCCCATCGAAGCTTGATCGGTCGTAATTCAACGACACAAAATATCGTTTTTCTTCGCCACTACACATGCGCTGCCCTCCGATGGCATTTCCACCGAAAAAACCACCCGTTCGATGCCATTTAACATGGTTAATAATCCCAAGAGATTCTCCCGGATGCCTACCGAAAAAACCGGTTTTGGCAGTTGCTTCAATGTGATGATTCGACAAAACCATATGAAATGGAAATAAGGCAGGGGAAAATGGGGATTGGCCAGCAAAGCGGTCATCGTAATACCCGTAAACAGCGAATTGAGCTTCCATCCGTTCTCCATTAAATTGCCAACGATTTAAGGCAGAAAAATTTTTAAAACGGGGTATGTCTAAAAATCCATCGCCATTTTCGTCAATATTGGCTTGATTTAGTGCCCCGTTTAAGAGCAGTGAACTTGCCCAACGTTCCTTGATGCGACGACTAAGTATCACATTCGATTCTACTCTTCCAAAACGATTTGCGTAAACATTGAGGAGTAATCGATCGGCTTCAAAGGGGTTTTTTAAACTCAAATTAATTAACCCCGCCATGGATTCGTGGCCATTAACAACCGAGCCAGTACCCTTTGAAATCTGAATCCCATCGAGCCAAATCCCAGAAAAAGCCTGCATTCCAAAAGCTGTTTCTAAACCGCGAAGAAAGGGTACATTTTCCAATTGAAATTGCGTATACACACCATCCAAACCTAACAATTGAATTTTTCGAGCCCCGGAAACGGCATCGGTTAGATTAACATCTACTGAAGCATTCGTTTCGAAAGACTCCGATAAATTGCAACAAGCCGCACGTCTTAACTCCCCATTGCTTATACGTTCAACTTGTGCAATACTGATTTTTAAGGTGCCATTTCCTGCCTTACGCTCAACAAGTACCTCTGGCTTAAGTTGATCACTAAAAAGTACTGCAGTTATCGCCCCAAACCGATCCTTTTCTGACAACAGAATGGTATCCGATACAAATCCGGAACTTAAAATCACCAAGGTATCGGGGAATTTCCTCCCAAGATACAATTCGAAAGTGCCTTCTGAATTAGTAAAGGTTGCCTTTTTGGCAACAAGTAATTTAACTTTTGCACCGTTCAACGGGAACGTATCCGAAATACTAACTCCTCGCACAAAACCGTGTAACTGTGCCACCAAGGGATTTAACCATACCATCCCTAAAAGGAAAAAAAATACTACGCGTGATTTCATGATTTTCATTTAACTATTCAACAAAAAAAGCTGTTGAAGTCTAAAGCCTGAAAACCTGGATGAATTTTAATAAGTACGTTCCAAAACGGACATTTGGAGGAGGTAAATAGCGTTCCTCAACCTTCTTGTTTTCTTTTGAAATAAAGGGTGCTTTGAAACAACTTGAAAAAATAATAGGGACCGAAATTACACTTGATAACCTGGGGAGATAAGCGACCTGTTCTTGGTCTGATTTTAATACAATAATCGAACTAGTGATTGAACAACAATCTTTTTTATCAAACTTACAACAAGAGGGTACTTCTGCTTCCTTGCAATGCTTATGATTAAAAGTAAACCACTGTGTATCATGAGAATTCGTTGTACTGCATTCGTGATGAAATACGGGAATACCCACTGTTACCAAAAAAACAAGGGCTGCCAAACACATTAAAATCAATCGATTAATCACAGGTCTAAATTAATTAATTAATTATTTCATTTGATGTGCTATTAATCCGTGCATTCAACAACAAGGCTCCAATAATCAAGAACGCACTCAAGTAGAACTCTATCGATAATAATTTATGTTCATTAAGTAAAATTACGGCAAGAATCATCGTGTAAATGGGTTCCAAATTAATGGTCAAAGACACCGTATACGCCCCCAACTTCTTTACTAAATTAATTGCAGCAATAAAGGCAAAGGAGGTACACACCAAACCCAAGAATAAGAGCCACCACAAATCACTCCATGCAAGGTAAAACTCCTTCTCAGGCACCTGAGTAATCAGCAAGTACAAAGAAATACCCCCCCATCCGGTGGTCAACTCATAAAAAGATAATATTGGGGACGGAATGGTCTGAGAAAGCTTCGCGTTCGAAACCGAAAAGATACCTGCGAGCAAGGCACTTAATAAACCGATTCCCGTGGCTAGTAATACCTCTCCCTTAAAATCTCGTGCGATAAATGCAACCCCTGCCACCACAATCAAACTAAACCATAGTTTTTTGAACTTAAATGCAGTTTTCATGATGAGGGGCTCTAACCATACCACATGAACCGTCGTAGTTGCTAGGCACAAAATACCTAAAGAAGCGGTAGATATTTGAATGGCATAATAGAATGTAATCCAATGCAATGCGACTACAATTCCGACCAAAACTACGCGTACCATGTGCGTTTTCGGCACCCTAAAACTCGTTTTAGTGAACCATAAATACACCAACAAACCAATGGACGCAATTAGTACTCTATACCATACGATAATGAACGCATGTTGATGCAGTAATTTTCCAATGATACCAGTAAATCCCCAGAGAAAAACAATTAAATGCAATAACAGAAATTCTTTGAGTCTTGGCATCGATTATTTAATCTTTTTCCAAGCAGTAATAGAATTCTTGCTTTGATTCACATACGCGGTATCGCCATCGGCTTCTGCCAGTTTAATGCATAGCTCTGCTGTTTTTATGGCTTCTGCATATAATCCAAGTTCCGCCTGGATCAGCGATTTTGTTCGAATCATCCAGTACGCTTCAGGTCGGAGAACAATTGCTTTTTCAACCCACTCTAGTGCTTGTTTATTATTGATTTTTTCATCCAAATAAAATTTTGCTGCTGTATGAAAATCGTTGGCACTTGGACCATTCATTGCTTTTTGAATGGATGCCAATACTTTATCTTTGGTGTTCATGGTAAAAGGGAATTTTACAGACACATGATCCCAAGTAATTACCAAATCTGCGCTGCTGTTTTCCAACTGATCCAAGCCAATGGTTAAATTTTCAGTGAGTTCAGTGCACGTAGTTACTGGTGAAACAAGTTCAAGTGCCACTTTGGTTTGATCCCATACCGGCGGTAATCCCCAGTTTCCGAACTCCGTATAAAAGGCCAATTTCCATGATGATTTTCCTGGCATTGCGAACAAGGCATAGGTTCCAGCCGGCAAGGTATCCTTTCCAAAAAATAAGGCATCAGACGTAGTAAATTTTGTGTTTTCGTTGGCTCCTAGTCTCCAATAGGCGTCGTATGGAATTAAATCGCCGAAAATAACTCTACCATTCACGCCAGGTCGAGAATAGCTAATGCTAATGTCAGTTAATCCAACACGTTGTTCCATTTTGCATGCTGGACTAGCCTTGGGTGCATTAATCTGTGAAAATGCAACTGTCCCTCCAAGGATTAAAGCTGTAACTAAAATTATATTTTTCATGATGTTATTTTGTTTTTAAAAGTTGATTTACTTCCGAATATTCTTGTTCCGTAGCACGTTCAAAGCCTTGTTGCATGAGGTTAAATACTTCATGTGATCTGTTAGACACCCATTGCTTTTTTGCAATGTGAAAATCCCATCCGTTTGAATGTTGTTGTCCAACGTATAACACGCCTTCTTGTTCACCCAAATAACCAAAAATCCGTTCAGTTTCACTAACACGTTTTACAAATCGTGTTTCTTTCAGCACCTTTTCCCAAACCACTTGACTGAACAGATTCGCTAATTCTTGTGCTTTTGAAGGATTCGTTTGATTTAATGTTTTCCATGTGTCTCCTTCAACCCCATTCACAATTAAAAAAGCTACAAAATCTGATTCAAGTACTTCTAATTGCTCCAAGGTCAAACACGGAAATTGCATGATTATTTATTTTCAGACGTGAAAACATCTAAGGTAACATCCACCACTTCAGGAAGTGTTTTCTGAGTGGTCGCTTGTTCAAAACTCAAGGTATAGGTGCCCTTTTTAGGAAATCTATCGTGCATGAATAATTTAGAAAATGAAACCAATGAACCGCTTTTTTCCCCCGTCCATTTCCCGGTGGCATCCGCGGTAACGATTTCCAACGGAAATCTTTGCGATTTACCCATCGGTCCATTAATGGTCAAGTACAACCACAAATTGGCATATGGATAATCAACGGTGGTTCTCACCGTAAAGACAAAATCGTGTGTGCTTACCGTATCAGTGATTTCAACTTTAAATGTAGGGTGAAACTTCTCTTTCCAAGCATGTCCTGAAATTGAAATTGACTCATTGAAAACCGCATCTGAACCACAAGAAAACAGTAGAAACGCGGTACCACAAAAAACAGTAAGAACTTTTAAAAAACGCTTATGCATTGGATACAGGTTGATTTGGATTTCTAGGTTTCTTCTTCTTTTTCTTTCGGGGCTTCTGTTTGTTCTCAAAACGATTGAGACTATCTTGTCCAACTACATTGTCAAAACCGATCTCGACTTCCTTCTCAACCTCAAACGCAAATTCTTTTAAATCTCTAGGCGTGTTTCCGTTTTTATTCATTTGCTGAACCTTGCGGACTTGTTCAGGGGTAAGAACCACCAACGCGCCTTCTCCTGGATAAGCATACCACATCAAATGCTTAAACACATCGGTTTTCACGTGGTAGGCATCTCCTTTTTCAGTTTTTAATTTAATGTCTGCTTTCGGTAACGCCTTCATGGCTTCAGTATACATGTCTAACTCATAATTCAAGCAACACTTTAATTTACCGCACTGTCCAGCCAGTTTCTGCGGATTCAACGACAATTGTTGGTACCGTGCCGCTGCGGTTGAAACGGATCTAAAATCGGACAACCAGGTAGAGCAGCACAATTCCCTACCGCATGATCCAATTCCACCCAAACGGGCAGATTCTTGGCGAGAGCCGATTTGTCGCATTTCAATTCTTACCTTGAATGCATCGGCCATATCTTTAATAAGTTGTCGGAAATCTACGCGGCCTTCTGCCGTATAATAGAAAGTGGCCTTAGATAAATCAGCCTGATATTCTACATCTGAAATCTTCATTTCAATATTTAAATTCATAGCCAATGTGCGCGATTTGTACATGATGTCTTTCTCCAGTGAGCGCCCTTTAATCCAAAGGTCGATTTCAGCTTGAGTTGCCACATGCATGATTTTACGAGCTTCCACGTGTTTAAACGTTGGTGCTTTTCGTTTGACTTGTATGCGGGCCAATTCTCCAACCACCGAAATCACTCCGATATCGTACCCTGAAGAGGCCTCAACCACCACAACATCTCCTGCTTGAAGACCTAAGCCATTTATGTTTCTATAAAATCCTTTTCGTGCGTTTTTAAAACGCACCTCTACAATCTCATAAGGTTTTTGATTTTCAGGAAGCGCAACATTGCTCAGCCAGTCGTAAACTTCTAATTTATCACAACCACCACTGCTACACAGCCCGTTATTCTTACACCCGTTAGGTGTTCCTCCTGATCCACATGATGCGCAGCCCATTTCTTTTTTTTGGTAAAAATAAACAATTAAGCGCGATGAATGAACCTCATCGACTGAAAACTCATCTGCGTAAAAAGTATTTTCGTATTCGCATTGCGTTCGATGTGGTAATGAGCCGCATCAAGGTCATCAATAAACAACCGAATGTTATTTCCTGTTATGTATGGTGAAAATTTATCAATAAAATTAAATTCCTCAGCCGTTAACCTGACGTGATCTGGACCGAGGTAATTCAACATTAAACTTTGTCGAAGCATGTGTAATGCATAAAGAATAAATACCTTTTGCCGTTCTTTGGAAAGGCCCGCAACTTCATCTGCCCAATCCATCATCTGAATAACATCCTTTTTATAGCTGCTCCGCATCATTTTAATAAATAAGTCACGATATAGGGCCGTGGATTCACCTTCATTTAATAGCTCCAACGCAGCACATAAGTCCCCATCTGCAAAGGAAGCTAAACCATCCGCCATCGATGCTTGCATCTGACGTTTTTGCTGTAAATACGTCGAAATCTCAGAGGAATTCAAACGGGTTACTTGTAAGGTTTGTGTTCGGGATCGAATGGTTGGCAAAATAGCTTGGGGATTACTCGAAAGTAAAATGAATACGGTTTGATGTGGAGGTTCTTCTAAGATTTTTAAAATTTTATTTGAAGCTTGGATGTTCATTTCGTCCGCGGCAAAAATGATCATTACTTTATATCCACCTTGAAACGACTTTAAACTTATTTTCCGAACAATTTCCTTGCTTTCCTCTGCTCCAATAATTGGCTGACGTTCTTTGTCGTCCATGTATTTTACCCAATCAAACAAGGAGAAATAGGGAGAAGACAAAACAAATTCACGCCATTTGGGATAAAGGACATCCGACGTTTTTGTAATTGACTGAACTACGGGAAACACAAAATGCAAATCTGGATGTTGTAATTCATTGATCTGAAGACAAGAACTGCATAATCCACAGGCATCTTGATCATTTGGATTTTCACAAAGCAAATACCGACTAAACGCAAGTGCCAAGGGTAGTGTGCCATATCCTTCATTTCCGATAAACAACTGTCCGTGTGCAACTTTACCGGTTTTAGCTTCACCTAATAAATCTGTGATTCGTTCTTTTTGCCCAACAATATCCTTAAAAAACATAGGTAAAATTAAACATTATCCGTGGCATTTCCTGCTTCAGAATCTTTTGAAATAATCAAAACAAATTCTCCCTTAACCGCCACTGAACTGAAATGCATGAGAGCCTGCTCTATAGTACCTCTGAAGTGAAATTCAAACATTTTCGAAATTTCTTTAGAAACACATATTTTTCGATCTCTTCCCACATATTGTGCTAATTGTTCAAGTGTTTTGAGTAAGCGATAAGGAGATTCATACAGCACCACGGTACAATCCATGCTGGCAATGTATTCCAAACGCGTTTGACGGCCTTTTTTATGCGGCAAAAATCCTTCGAAATAAAAACGATCACACGGAAGCCCTGATGAAACCAAGGCCGGAACGAAAGCAGTTGGTCCCGGAAGACATTCTAAGGAAATCCCTTGAGCAACACAAGCGCGTATTAAAAGAAATCCAGGATCAGAAATTCCTGGCGTGCCCGCATCTGAAACCAAAGCAACCATGGTAGACTGTTGGACAATTCGAATCATCTCATTTAACTGAGCATGCTCATTATTCGTGTGAAATGAAATGACTTTTTTTTGAATGCCTAAATGATTCAATAAATTTCGAGTAACACGCGTGTCTTCAGCAATGATCAAGTCACATTCCTTAAGGACACGAATGGCTCTTAGGGTAATATCCTCTAGATTTCCTATTGGTGTCGGGACAATGCAAAGTTGAGAAGGATTCATCGTGTTAGTTGAACATAATCTTTAAGAACGGTTTCCAAGAATTTAATTTGATTGGTAATTGGTTCATCAATTTCAAGGCGCTGTTGTGTTTTAAGAGTAACCTGATCAAGGATTGCTTTTACCTCGGGCTCTTTAAATTTTTTATATTGTTCAATTACCTTTTTCAAGTACATCATATCTTCATCGGTAAAAGTAATGCACTTTTCGTAGGTGGGAATATATTCTACCTCAGTTTGCCTACTGAGCACATCCTTAAGCGAAAAGTTACGACTGGGACGGGTTCGAATGGCAATGACCGAAACCATCATGTCCCCTACACGTTGCCTGAGGGGGGTCATCGATGCCACAATTAAATCAATGGCAGAAATAAAGGGAATTAAACCAATGAATGCAGGATTTGACACCAATGAAATCCAAAAGAACTCACCCCGCATCACCCAACGAACAAAAATATCCCGAATTGTCATTCGATCGCCATTAACACGAACCATTCGAATACCCATGGCCATTTTACCGAGTGTTTGGCCATTAAAAAAGTACTCCATTATTGGTTTGTAAAGTACAATGGGCAAGTTTATAAGTAGAATAAACAAACCAACTAAAATATCCATGTCAGCGTATGCCAAGCGAATGCTATCAATCAAAGAAAGCATCACAATGATCAGATAAACATATCCAATGGCTGTATCAAGCACATAGGCTAAGCCGCGTTGCAAGACCGAGGCCATTTCAAACTCGATCTTCACGTGTTGCGCTGAAATGAACTCTACCTTATCCATTATCCAAACACGGATTTAACAATGTCTTCAATTTTCTTCGCTTGAATCACCTCAATTTGATAATCCTTAGTCTTCACTCCTTTGTTGTAGGATGAAATAAAAATATGCGTGTATCCTAATTTCTGAGCTTCTGAAATGCGCGTTTCAATTCGATTTACTGGACGAATTTCCCCTGACAATCCTACTTCAGCGGCAAAAGTAAATGATCTAGAAACCGGAATATCTGCATTTGAAGACAATACGGCTATGATAACCGCTAAATCTACTGCGGGGTCATCCACCTTGATTCCACCGGCTATATTTAGAAAAACATCTTTAGAAGCCAGGCGAAATGAACATCGTTTTTCCAATACAGCCAGCAACATATTTAATCGCTTAGCGTCATACCCATTTGATGAACGTTGCGGGGTTCCGTATGCAGCTGTACTTACTAGAGCTTGAACCTCAACCTGCAAGGGACGAAGCCCTTCAATGGTGGTTGAAATACATGATCCACTTAAACTGCCATCGGTATTCGTGATCAAAATTTCAGAGGGATTTTCAACCATTCGAAGTCCACTCCCCTGCATTTCATAAATACCCAATTCATTCGTGGAACCAAAGCGATTTTTTACAGTTCTAAGCAAGCGATAAAAATGATTTCTATCGCCTTCAAATTGCAACACAGCATCTACCATGTGTTCCAAAACTTTTGGGCCGGCGATGGTTCCTTCTTTGGTAATATGCCCAATTAAAAACACAGGAACATCCATTTCTTTCGCAAAACGCAAGAGTAAAGCCGTGCATTCTCGCACTTGGCTCACACTCCCGGGGGCACTTTCAATGTGCGGAGTAAATAAGGTTTGAATCGAATCAATGATTAATATTTCCGGAAGTGATTTTTCAGCATGCGAAATAATTTGACTTACATCGGTTTCTATCAATAAATGGCAATTCGGATTTTCAATTCCGATGCGTTCCGCCCGCATTTTTATTTGTTGTTCACTCTCTTCACCAGAAACGTATAACACCGTTAGCTGTTCTTTAACCGCCATTTGAAGTAAGAGCGTAGACTTCCCGATACCGGGGTCACCACCAATTAAAATGATTTCTCCTTTAACTAATCCACCACCCAATACCCTATTCAACTCCAAGTCCTTTAATGCAGTGCGCGTGGTATCCGTTTGTTCAATATCTTGCAAGCGGATTGGATTGTGCTCACTCTTCTGACGCGAAAACGGCTGGGGGTTATTTTTTGAAACCAAAACCCGCTCCTCTACAAAGGTATTCCATTCGTTACATGAGGGACATTTCCCTAACCACTTAGGAGCCTCGTAACCACAGGATTGACAAAAAAAAGCGGATTTAGTTTTGGCCATTGGACAAATGTAATGGAAATGCAATTAATGGGTATATTTAGTAGGCTGTGAAAAAAAAATATTTATAAAGTGTGAAAAAATGTTTGGCAGTATATCAAAAAAATTAATTTTGCCCGTTGAATAACGCAAATACTATGTCCAAAAGAAGGTCCATCATTAGTTACGATAAACTGACGCTTGATCAAAAAAAGCAAATTTTAAAAGATTTCCCTGACGGGTACATCAATCACTTATCCTCCCTGAAAACACCTAATGGAGAGATTCTTGATGCACTCATTTGGGAGACTGACGAGGTAATCTACTTGGTTAAAATCAATAAAGTGGCCCCGAAGGCCAAGCCCGTGGTAGATGATGATGATGATGATTTCGAAGATGACTTTGATAAAGTGCCAGACATCAATGATGACGACGATGTAGACGGTGATGACGATGCAGACGACGATTACGACAAGCCTGACGACGACGGCGGAGACGACGACGACGACGACGACGACGACGTTTAAGAAATATACCTATTTCAAATTGTTTGCGTAACTTTGAATGAACCTCAAATTTACGCGGTGAAAAAAACCTACGATCCATTTATAATGCTCTCCAATACGCGCGTTGACAAAGTTGGCGTTGAGGAGCGTATTGCACGATTCCAAACTCGAAGTATCAAAAACGAGGCAAAAAAACAAGGGCTTCACATGGTGCTCAATATGATTGACCTAACCACCCTTGAAGGAAAAGATACACCAGGAAAAGTGCAACAAATGTGTTACAAAGCGCAACACTTACATGATATACATCCAGGATTACCCACGGTTGCGGCGGTTTGTGTTTATCCTTCTATGGTCGGCGTTGCAAAAAAAGCACTTGGTAATTCATCGGTTAAGGTCGCATCTGTCTCTACAGCATTCCCTTCTGGCCAGTCCACACATGCTATTAAAATTGCCGATACCAAATTCGCGGTCGATCAGGGAGCAGATGAAATAGATATGGTAATTCCTCGGGGAAAATTCCTAGAGGGAGAATATGGATACGTATTCGATGAAATTGCCGCCATTAAAGACGCTTGCGGCAAGGCGAGGCTTAAAGTTATTCTAGAAACAGGGGAATTATGCACACTTGACCATGTTCGTATGGCCAGTGATATTGCCATACATGCGGGTGCTGATTTCATCAAAACCTCCACCGGTAAAATCCAACCAGCCGCCACTATGCAAGTTACCTATACGATGTTGATGGCTATTAAGGACTATTATGATCAAACTGGAATCATGATAGGCATGAAACCAGCGGGAGGCATTTCTACTGCGAAACTGGCATTACATAACCTAGTTATGGTGAAAGAAGTACTAGGTAGTCAATGGCTGACGAATCAATGGTTTAGGTTTGGGGCAAGCAGCCTTGCAAACGATGTTCTCATGCAACTAATGAAAACCGAAAGCGGTTTATACCAATCTCCTGATTATTTTTCAATCGACTAAGTTATGGCTAAAAAAGTTACCCCTTCACCATCCACTGAATGGAATTATGCAGCTTCACCTGAAAGTACATCCCATATTCGGTTAGAAAAAAAACACCAACTTTTCATCAATAACGAATGGGTGGTTCCTTCATCAAAGAAATATTTTCCCACGATCAATCCAGCTACTGAAGAAGCGCTGGCAGAAATTGCATGGGCAAACGACACAGACGTTGATAAAGCGGTTAAAGCCGCTAGAAAAGCATACACCGAAGTATGGTCCAAAATGTCAGGAGCAGAACGTGGCAAATACATTTATCGCATTGCCAGAATGATGCAAGAACGTGCCAGAGAATTTGCGGTTATAGAATCTTTAGACTGCGGAAAACCAATCCGAGAATCGAGGGATGTAGACGTGCCTCTAGCATGTAATCACTTCTTTTATTATGCCGGATGGGCCGATAAACTTGAATATGCTGTTCCGCATAAAAAACCAGAGGCCCTTGGTGTCGCCGGACAAATAATTCCATGGAATTTCCCATTGCTCATGGCCGCTTGGAAAATCGCGCCAGCCTTGGCTGCCGGAAATACGGTTGTATTGAAACCGGCTGAAACCACTTCCTTGACTGCGCTGAAATTGGCCGAAATTATTAAAGATGCTGGACTTCCTGCCGGGGTTGTAAATATTGTTACTGGACATGGTGATACGGGTGCAGCAATCGTTAATCATCCAGATATCGATAAAATTGCGTTTACTGGATCAACGAACGTTGGAAAAATAATACAACGTGCTGTGGCCGGTACACACAAAAAAACCACCCTTGAATTGGGCGGTAAATCCGCAAATATTATCTTCGATGACGCTCCAATTGACCAGGCGGTCGAAGGCATAATTAACGGTATCTTTTTTAATCAAGGCCATGTTTGCTGTGCCGGTTCACGCTTATTTGTGCAAGAAAATGTAGCGGAACTTGTGATTCGTAAACTAAAAAACCGAATGGAAAGTCTGTATGTAGGCGATCCTATGGATAAAAATACAGATATAGGTGCAATCAATTCTAAAGAACAATTAGACACTATTAATAAGTACATTAAAATCGGAAAAGCAGAAGGTGCAGAGATTTATCAAAGCGATTGTTCTTTACCAAGTAAAGGCTTCTTTTGTAAACCCACCTTATTTACTAAGGTATCACAATCTCACATCATAACACAGGAAGAAATTTTCGGACCGGTTTTAACGATTCAAACCTTTAGAACCATTGACGAAGTAATACAGAAAGCAAATAACACTCCGTATGGCTTAGCTGCCGGGGTATGGACTGACAAAGGATCTAGAATTTTTAATCTAACCACAAAACTTCGTGCTGGAGTGGTTTGGGCAAACACGTACAACAAGTTTGATCCCGTTTCACCGTTTGGAGGATATAAAGAAAGCGGATTTGGAAGAGAAGGTGGCGTGCATGGATTGAGTGCATATTTGAAATGAAAAGACAGCGGACCTATTTTGACATAACAAATTATGAAAAAGAAACAAAGTCATGGAAATATTGAAAACATATAAAATCTTTATCGGAGGAGCCTTTCCTCGGACAGAATCCGGAAGATATTATCCCCTGGTTGATTCTAAAGGGAACTTGTTGGCCAATGTATGTTTATCCTCTCGTAAAGATGTTAGGAACGCTGTAGTTGCTGCACGGAAAGCCTTTGGGTCATGGTCTGAAAAAACTGCCTTTAACCGAGGACAAGTTCTTTACAGAATTGCCGAAATGTTGGAGGGTAGAAAAGCCCAGTTCATCGAAGAATTGATAAAACAAGGGTCAAGTAAAACGAGCGCGTCCGGTGAAGTACAGGAGGCTATTGACGCGTTGGTGTATTATGCGGGATGGGCAGATAAATACCAGCAAGTTGCAAGCAGTGTGAATCCGGTGAGCTCTTCACATTTCAATTTCTCTGCCTTGGAACCCATGGGAGTGATCGGAATTATTGCTCCTCAAAAATCCTCACTCATTGGCCTTGTAAATTTCATTGCTCCAATTATTTGTGGAGGTAACACGGTAATAGTTGCTGCATCTGAAGCATTACCTTTGTGTGCCGTAACGTTCGCAGAAGTAATTCAATCCTCAGATGTTCCTGGTGGCGTAGTCAACATCCTTACAGGAAAAACGTCAGAATTGGCTCCAGCTTTGGCTTCACATATGGATGTGAATGCCCTTGTCACTGAAACCTTGGGTGAACTAGACAAACCGCTCGCATTGGCTTGTGTGGAGAATTTAAAACGGCATATTACCTATGACAAGCGCTCCGTTCAAGGACTGCAGTACATCACAGATATACAAGAAGTTAAAACGACATGGCACCCTATAGAAAGTATAGGTGGTGCAAGCAGTACTTATTGATTTCTCAAGGAAATAGGTAAGGATTTTCTTTTAACCACTTCGCTATATCCTTTTTACTTAGAAACACTTCAGGTGCCCCTGTGGCATAGGGTCCAATCTCATAGGGTTGATATATGAAAGTGATTCCTTTTTTGGAAATCGCGAAGGTTTCGGGTAAATCAAAAGGTTGGTCACCGGTAGTGAACCACCAACCTTCATTTCCGTTCTGTTCTATAAATTTCCGTTTTGCAATAGCTTTTAAAGACAGGCGATAATTATTAACAAACAGATCGGAAAGTGAGATTTTATTTCCAGTGGCTAAATCGACATTAAGTACCTGAATTCCAGGTTGCCCATGAGCAGCTCCCATTGCATAGAAATAAGACGAAATCCCCATACTTAAATAGGTATTGGTTGAATCCATGAGTGTGCATGTGAATTCATCCTGCATAAATTCCATTTCACCCTCTTCATTACTCAGGTTTTTAATGTCAGTTACGAATTTTTTTAACGTGGTTAAATTTCCAACTTTCCCTGTGATTTCTTTACAAATCAACCCATTAATTTTCTGTGCAATTGCCGCATCGTTTAAAGAAACACGCAAACCAGAAACATCGCGTGTATTGCACCATCCTTCATCGAGCTCCATGTCTTCGGGAGCGACTACATCACAGTTTTTATCGGATAACTTAAAAGGTATTAATGTTAAGCCTGAAGGCACAACGTTTGGCGCCTCAATCATCGTGGTATCTTTAACAGGGGATGGAGGGGTGTCCGTTTTAGAAGTCTTTGAATTATTGGTGTTACACGCGGTAAAAAGTAAACTAACTGTCGCTAAAAAGAGGATATTTCGCATGAATTAAGATTAGATATTCAAAGGTAAATTAAAAAACGAATATCTATGAATCCCCTTTTCGTTTTTTAGGTTTTATGGGTTTTTCTTGTTCTAATTCAATCTCATTTGGATCGTAGCCATTGATAAAATCTTCATCAGATCGTTTAGGTATTTTTGAACTTAACCCAAATTCATGTCCAATAACGAGCCTTACATAGCACCCTGATTTTTTAGCATCATTAGGAAATAAAATATCGGATTTTGAACCGTTGATAAGAGCAAATGGTGAAGTTAATGCATTACCTTGAGAAACCACACCATAGGACATGGTGTCTCGAACCCAAAGCGACGTTTCCATACCTAGTCCTACAAATTCCCCGTTTTCATTTCGATAGCCACCAGGCAAGAGATTGAAATCAAAATAGTTTTCGCCAGATGATGAATTTTTCCAACTATGCTTACTACGAAGCCGTTGGCTTACTAAACCCATGTTTTCCCAATTATATACTCCTTCATTCATGTAAATACACAAATCACTCCAGTCTCTGTTGTTTGAAACACGAGAACCTATAGGCGCTAAGCCTCGCGGGTCCGCAATAGCAAACCAATTATAGAGATGCCCATAAATCCTACCCAAGGTAGTATCATTCCTATAATCACAATATGCTGGAATGGCATTATTAAGACAATCAATCCACTCTTCTCGAGTTTTGGCATTCCGAATTGGGTCTCCGTTCCTAAATGTGGTAACATCTAAGTTCTTTATTGACCATGATAAGGTATCAATTTGAACAAAATCTCGTTGAGCATAAACGGTCATACCGAGCAAACAACATAAAAAAAACAGCGGTCTCATACCGCTATAATGAACAAGACTAATTCCGTTACACCATATCTGTTGTTCATGAAATCGGAATTATATAATTTTGTATCCATCGGGATGTAGCGCAGTCCGGTAGCGTACACGTCTGGGGGGCGTGTGGTCGCAGGTTCGAATCCTGTCATCCCGACCAACCCTCAAAACCCATTGCACGGCAATGGGTTTTCTTTTGTAAAGCCCAGTTAAAAGCTTGCTTTTATCAGGGGCTTGCACAGAAGAAAACAAAGGCGAAACCTTGGGTTTTGAGGGTTGAAGTCACACCCCTAAATGGTGCTCTCCTGCGAAACGAAGTGACGGAGGAGAAATCCTGAAAAATGACATTAAGACGTTTAGACTATTGGATCCATATACTTCGAGAAATTGAGTGAATACAAAAGTCCTAGAATCCTAAAGTCTTAAAGTCCAATAAAAATTTACACTACTTTTAAACTGCATGAAGGTACTCGCGATTATACATGGTGCTCGAAAAATACGCGCTACTCACAAGCAGTTTTTAACGGCATGTCAGGCTGACCCTTCTTTAGATTTCTCATCCATATGTACCACCCAATCGGGTCATGCCTCGGTATTAGCAAAAGAAGCAAAAGGAATTGTTGATTTAATTATTGTTCACGGTGGAGACGGCTTAATCAATGAAGTGGTTAATGGCCTTTGTGCCAATCCGGGGTCAAACCCAAAACTATTCCTCTTACCCGGGGGAACCGGAAATGATTTCATTCGAAATTTTAATAAAAGTAAGGGCTCTGAATACCATCCCTTCGAACGTTTTAATCAACCTGGACAACAAATTCGCATCCCTTATTGTAAAACCGAAAACACAAGACGACATTTTATTAATATTTCTGATGTTGGCTTTGGTGGCCACGTTGTAAATGCGCTAAACTTTTTCCGTAAAACCTTGGGTACCAATTCCGCTTATGTTCTTGCCGTACTGCGCACGTTTGTTTCATATAAGGCAAGCAGCATGATACTCAAATTTAATGATATTCACATGGAACAACCCTTTTTTATGATTGCGGTATGTCACGGTTCCGTATTTGGTAAGGGGATGGTCATAGCGCCCGGCAAACAACCGAGCAATAGGTATTTTGAATTGGTTGTACTTGGCAGGGTGACCATCTGGGATTATCTAAAAAATTTATGGAAATTAAGAACCGGCAAGCGAATTAGTCATCCTGAAATCCATTATTACCAAACCACTTCTTTACAGATAACATCCTCAGCTGATAAAATCCTCGGAGAAACGGATGGAGAAGCAATGAATGGAAGGGTCATCACCTACGAATTCAGCGATCAGGTCATAGAAGTTTTATGTTAACCTAACAACATTATTTACTTAATGATTGCTTAATTTTGTTTATGCAACAGTGGCTTGAACGACTTAAGGAATTATTACCCTTGTTTACGAGTTTCTATTTGTGTTTCTTGTTGCTACAAGTAACCTTTATCTTTCAACATCATCCAAGCGCGTGGCTATTAACGTTAGTATATTCCATGAGCTACCTCGCATCAGGAATCGGTGTCTTTTGGATGTTATGTGCTGGCATAACCATTATTTGTCCAATTTCATTTCACGCATGGATTCGATGGTCCTTTTTTAGCCTGTTATATTTCGGTTTGATCGGAACCTTGGTTTGTGATCAATACGTATTACTCACTCACGAACGCTTAGATGAAGCAATTTTCCTCTTTGATTGGAATGAGATTTGGATGATTGCCGACCCAGTTCATCGCTTAACCTGGCCATTTATCGTGGGGGGCGGAATTTTATTGGTTCTCCCTTTCCTATTAAATCGACCATTTTTTCATACCCTGAATCAAACTCGATGGATATTTGGAATAACCCTCGCTTTGAACATCGTCCGTTTCATTCCAAACGCCACAGAAAGCAGCCGAATCTCTGAAAACCGGTTCATTTTCTTTGTTAGCAGGAGCGTAAAATTGCTCATACAACCTCGTCAAACCAATCAAGTCGCGTTAAGGTCGTTCAACGATTTAGATCCAAGCTTGTACGGCAATCACGCCCCCTTAGACCCCCGATTCCCATTGGCTCATACGATAGAAACACCGTCGTTACTCGCCCATTTTTTCAGAAAAACATCAAATCACAAACCACCGAACATCAAAATAATTATTGTTGAAAGCATGTCGGCAGATTTGTTTGGACAACGCGCCGCAAATACAGGTAATTTGATGCCATTCATGGATTCATTATCCAAAAAATCGCTTTACTTTCCTAACGGATTTTCAACCTATCAACGTACACACAACGTGTTACCCGCGGTATTGGCATCGGTCCCAAATACCATGGATGGAAATGTATTTCAGCAATTACCATTTCCAAGACATTATGCGTTATTTAATTTATTTCAAAACCATTATTTTACGCAGTTTTATTGCGGGGTACCGTTGGAATACCTGAATATGATTGGATTGATGAGTCATTATCAAACCGATTACCATGTTAGCAAATGGGATAACAAACATAAAATTCATAAAGCGCTTATTGGGAATGCATGGGGGTTTCCCGATGAAGACCTGTTTCAGCAAGCGCAGTCAGATGATAGTATGCGCTTTAATCAATTGGATAAATCCTCCATGAGTGTATTTCTAACGATCAGTTCACACGATCCATTTATATATCCCAATAAATTGGATTGGGGTGCACGTGTCAAACAAAAAGCGGCGTTAATCAAGGATCCTAAATTAAGGGCGCTTGTGAGTACCCAGTCTGCTTCTTTTGGATCGTTTTGTTATGTGGACTCAACCTTGAAATCGTTTTTTGACCTTGAAAGAAGAAAACCTTCCTTCAAAAATACCGTGTATATCATAACCGGAGACCATGGCACTGAATTATATCCCCGTAATCCGTTAAGCAAATACAACATCCCCATCGTAATTTATTCGACGCTTCTAAAAAAACCTCAAACCTCACAAGCGATTGTCTCTCATAATGATATAGCACCAACCTTAGTCAACTACCTAAAAAGCGTTTACAAACTTCAAACACCTGATACGCTGTCATTTGTTGGAACAGAATTAATGATGTCTAAGCAATTCAAACCGCATCGAAATTTAGTGTTCACGACCAATAAATTAAAGACTACGGACATGTTGCATCAATATCATGCGTGGATTTCAGGTAAATATTATGTGGTGGATTCTACCCTTTCAATCAGGGAAGTTTCAAAAAAAGCATCTACGGACTGGATAAAAAAACAGCTACATCTATATCAATTGTTCTCACAATACACGATTGTACAAAACAACTTGATTGATTCTGCGAGTTTCTCACATTGGATGGGTAGGCAGGACGTATTTAAACTGGATAAAAAAATAAAATATGCAGTCTTGGCCTTAAGGCCTCAAATGACGCTGTTAGGAACATATATGATTCCTAATAAAAACCGAAGTATTCGCGTCCAAGTGAGTGCCCAAATGAAATTAAGCAGTAAAAATCAATTGAAAAAAGGGGTCGCCTTATTTATTCATGCGAAAAAAAATAAATACCTCTCTGAAAAATGGACTGTATTCAGCAATATTCGAGGAAGGATTGATGGAACCTTCAAACGAAATCGTTGGAATAACGTGGTTTTTAGTTTGGAATTTAATCCTACTGCGCTGAAATATTGGAAGAAAGGAGGCAGACTTTATACCTATTTTAGGATACCAAATGATAAAAAAATCATGATCAAAGAGGTCCTTCTTCGATATTATCACAGTCAACAAAAAAATTATTAAAGAACTTTGGTGGATTGAGGTACACTAAATTTTGTGAAGCAGCTTTTCTTTCATACTTTCGCGCGAAATTAACCCTCAGTACTTGAATCTCTCTCGTCGCGCCATTCTTCAAGCCGCTGCCATTATCGGAATCCCGATATTACTCATATTCGCATATAATTATTCCCAAAAAAGCATCTTTTTAGGTTCTGTGCTATTGAAAAAGACCGATTCTAATGCACCCATTTCGACGCAACCTAATTCCAATAAATCAACCACCCCACTCAGTGCGCCGGAAAAGGAACGTATGATTGAAGATGTATTAGCGCTTGACTATCGAATGCCATCAGATACCAATCAACATGCCGCAAAGACACGTCCAAATATGCCCCTCAGTGCTGAGAAAGAATCGCATATTTCTCAACGCATTCTCTTGTTGGGGGATTCAGAAACCGGCGGATTAATTTATCCGCTAAACGATTACTGTGTAGCCAATGGTCATAAATTAGAGGCAGTCTTTACTTGGTTTTCTGCATCCATATTAAATTTTGGTTATTCAAAGAAAGTGGATGAATTAATTGAAAAATATGATCCCACCTTTGTGATTTTTGTAGTTGGTTTGAATGAAATGTATGTCACCGATATGGATCGAAGAGCGGAAGCTGCGCAATTATTCCGAAAAAAACTAGGCGATACGCCTTATTTATGGGTTGGTCCTGCCAATTTTACCACAGACCATGGCATTAACAAGGTCTTTGAGGAAACCGCTGATCCCGGATGTTTTGTGTTGTCAAAGGACCTTGAAATCCCGAGAGGTGGCGACCATAGGCATCCAAACATTGAGGGCTATAAGATATGGATGGATTACATTGCAAGTTACATTCAAAGCAATCACGCATATCCGTTTAATTTCCTTCCGCCAGAGCGAACAAACAACAAACTACAAGGTCGAGTGATTTTAGCCAACGCCGCCAAAGACAAAGGATACTAAGGAATGGAACAAATACTTCAGGATTTTCACTATTTCTTTTATTACTCGCTAAAAAAACCTTGGTTTTTTACAGAGTATGGGTTTTTATTAACCTTAGCGGTATTCTTACTGGGGTATGCATTTTTCACCCCAAAGAGCCAGTGGAAATTGGGTTATTTGATTGCTTTTAGTTTATTCTTTTATTATAAATCAAGTGGCCCATTCTTGATGCTTTTTATTGGGGTGATTTTATGTGATTATTTATTGGCCCGTTGGATGAGTAATCTTGAAGGTGGAAAAAGAAAAGCCCTTTTATTTTTCAGTATCCTTTATGGCCTATCATTCCTACTCTATTTCAAGTATTCGAACTTTGTCATTACCAATATGAATGCACTCTTTGATACAAAGTTTACCACAAGAACCCTCTTTTTACCAATTGGTATTTCGTTCTACACTTTTCAATCCTTGAGCTATCTCATCGATGTTTATCGTAAAGAAATTGAAGCTTCAAAGAAGATCCTTGATTACGGATTTTACATGACCTTTTTTCCTCATTTGGTGGCCGGACCAATTGTACGTGCAAAAGATTTTTTACCTCAGGTTCAGAACCCCTTGAATTTTGATCAGACGTTGTTAAAGGAATCCTTACTTCGAATTACGACCGGCTTAGTTAAAAAACTACTCATTGCAGATTTTCTTGGAAAGTATGTGGATTTAATTCATGATGCCCCAAGTGGATTCAGTGGATTAGAACACACCTTGGCGATGTATGCCTACAGTTTTCAAATTTATTTCGATTTTTCCGGGTATTCTGACATCGCCATTGGTATTGCGTTAATTCTTGGATATCGCATGAAAGAGAATTTCTTTAACCCATACACCGCACAGAACATCACCGTTTTTTGGCGAAAATGGCACATTTCATTGAGTTTATGGCTTCGTGATTACATTTATATTCCCCTAGGTGGAAATCGGAAAGGTATCGTGAATATGTATCTATTCCTTTTTCTTACCATGCTTATTGGTGGAATTTGGCACGGTGCCGATTGGAAATTTATTTTTTGGGGTTGCGCACACGGAGTATTACTCATACTTCACAAACTGTTTTTCAAACCTAGTGAGAAAACTAATAATTGGTCAAAGGTACTTGGAATCATTTTGACCTTCCATTTGGTTGCATTTCTATGGATTTTCTTTCGTGCAAGTTCTTTTGAAAGCGCCTTTGAAAGTTTACAATTCATAGTCACTAAAACAAATCCATTGGATTTAATCGGTTTTTGTTACACCCGACCAGAAGTAATTTCCCTGATGGTTATCGCTTCAGTAATCGTATTTGCTCCATGGAAAATGAAACAAACCCTAATCAATCGAGTTCTTTCATTACCTTTATATATATGGCCAATAATTCTCCTGGTTGCCTTGCAACTCATACTTCAATTTCGCGACAACAGCATCGAACCGTTTATTTACTTTCAGTTTTAGTTTTTTTACTGGTTTCTTTCTTAGGACAAGCACAAGAACGTTCTGAATTTGTTTATGTGCCGATTGATCGCCCAGAGGCCATCCAAGGTGTATTCAATCCTACCCGTCTAAATAGTCCATACAAGATTATTCATTTCGGTGATAGTCACATTCAAGGAGATCGGATAACAGGAGAGGTAAGAACAAATTTGCAAGCACTGGGTGGAAATGGAGGAAGCGGTATGTTTTTTCCCTATTCACTTTGTAAAAGCGTGGGGCCGGCCGGAACAAACAGTAACATTACCGGGACATATACTTATTCTTCGATCTTAAAAAACCCATCAAAGCGGCAAATTGGTTGCTTAGGCTATGAAATCACCTTGACCCAAGATGCAATATTTACAATGGAATTTAATGAGCAATTCAGGGGAAAGCGAAGTAAGGAATTCAATATATTGATCCATGGAACCACGGATACGAATGCAATCGATTTAGCCATACCAGGCGTATTAAAGTCCCGTGAGGTTATCGGAAATCAACTCACCCTGTATACGTTTGAAAGCGCACAGATTCCATCACAAATTCAATTCAGGGCCTTAAAGGATTGTTCACTTTGGGGCATTGAGTTTATTCAAGAAAACGGTTTAATCTATCAGCAATGTGGTGTTGTAGGCGCGCAATTCACCCATTTATTACCCTACAAAGAAGACCTAGTAACGATGCTAGCATGGCAGAAACCAGACTTAGTCGTCTTTTCATACGGTACTAATGAATCCTACGGCGTCTTAGACAGTGTAACCTATAGTCGTCAAGTTGAGGAATTAATTACGCTTATCCAGGAAAAAATACCCGGCATTGGAATACTAATCACCAATGCTCCTGATACTCGAAGTGCTGGAAAAACACCAAAAAGCGAACTCGTGGTAAATCGGTGTTTATATCAGATAGCAAAACAAACAAAAACTGCATACTACGATGTAAATCGTGTAATGGGAGGATGGGGATCTCATTCGAATTGGCAAGCAAATGACCTCTTTTTAAAAGATCAACTGCATTTTAACAAAAAAGGAGCAACCCTGATCGGTCAATTGTTTAGCCATGCCCTTTTGAAAGCCGTAAACATGGGTTTAACCCAGCAATCATCCTTAGAGCAACAAATTTTACAGTCCTTTCCTAGGCAGGCAATCCTTGTAACCCCCGAAATTTCTGAAAACAAAACGTATATCGTAAAGGAAGGGGATTCCCTTTCTGCGATTGCAAAAAAACTGGGCACTACCGTGGAAGCGTTATGTAAACTTAACGGAATCACCAATCCAGACTCCTTAAAACTTGGGCAAAAAATAAGCTATTAATGGCACTTATTTACTACTATTTTATACACGGTTGTTGACCAATTTGGATCGGAGGCATAACCAGTAGCACCTAACTTTTTAAGCCAAAGTTTTTCATCGGTATTGCCAAGCATGGACTCATAGAATTTCTTCGAAGCTACAAGCTTACAAAACCCAATATATGAATCGGTGATTGTGGAGTAATAACGGTATTTACTCTTATGCTTGGTAATATCGTATCGGCAATCGCCCACAATCCCAAAATGATTATTTAGTTTCTTTGCTACAATGCTAACACCGCCACCAGATTCGTGGTATGCTACGGCTAACATTACGCAAGAAGGGATTTGATAAACCAAAGAAAGGCTATCTGCCAAGGCCCGATAATCATCGAAATAAACCGGTTTTTGCTGCCCAAAGGATACCGAAAAACCAAAGATTTGACCTATGACCAAAGTGCGTATTAAGCATCTAATCATTATTCAAAGGTAGGACAATGAAATGAAACCTCCTAATTTAAGAGTCGATTGGGAATTTGTACCTTTGTTGCATGAGTACATTTAGTGCATGGATTAAAGCCGCTAGGCCTCGTACCCTTCCCTTGTCCCTTTCGGGAATTGTGGCTGGATTGGCGTTAACAACAGATCACGGAAATCACGCTCCAATGGCTGTAGTTGGTTGTATCATTACTACCATTTGCTTTCAAGTACTCTCTAATTTTGCAAACGACCTTGGAGATGGGATGAAAGGGACGGATAATGACCAACGTATTGGTCCAATAAGGGCGATTCAATCCGGAGAAATATCAATACAGCAGATGAAAAGAGCAGTATTGTTCGTTGGCATAGGTTGCATTATTTCAGCAGGGATCTTGATATACGCAGCGCCCGCCGTAAAGACAGGCTTCGGTATCCTTTTTTATAGTGTACTTGCTTTGTTTTGTATTATTGCAGCAATTACCTACACCGTCGGGAAAAAAGCTTACGGATATTATGGTCTTGGGGACCTTATGGTTTTTTTGTTTTTTGGATTCGTTGCAGTGAGTGGAACAAAACACTTGTTTGAAGCATCGATTTCTCTGAACGAACTATTAGGAGGAATAGCGATCGGTGCTTGGAGCACCATGGTTTTGAATCTTAACAATATGAGAGATAAAGACAATGATGCCGCTTCAGGAAAACATACCTTGGTGGTATTCCTTGGTATTACAATGGCAAAACGCTACCATTATGTACTTACCATATTGGGTATCAGTTCCTGGGTTTTAATGCTATGCCTGAGCTATTCAAAAACCGGAAATATCCTGCTGTTTTGTGCTGCCATACCCAATTTACTGTTTGTTAAACACCTACTTGAAGTGGTGAAAATTAAGGAGGCAAAATCCTTTGATCCAGAACTTAAAAAAGTGGCTTTGGGTACGTTTCTTAACTCGGTTTTATATTACGGACTAAGCTATCTTTAAGCATTGTATTTGTTTTAAAAAGTTCCCTTGAATCTGTAATAATTCCTTAACTTTGTCGAGCAAAATAAACACGTATGAAAATCCTAGTTTGTATAAGTAAGGCTCCGGATACCACATCAAAAATTGCGTTTACCAATAACAATAGTGCTTTTGATGAAAATGGGGTTCAATATATTGTAAATCCATACGATGAATGGTATGCATTAGTTCGTGCCTTAGAAATTAAAGAAACATTAGGTGCCGATATCACCATAATCACGGTAGGAACGGCATCGGATGAAGCAATTATGCGAAAGGCTTTAGCCATTGGTGCCGACGAAGCGGTTCGTATCGACGCAGAACCCAAAGATGCGTACACCGTGGCCGCAGAAATCACTGCATATGCAAAAAACCAAGGATTCGATTTGGTGTTAACGGGTAAGGAAACGATAAACTTTAATGGCGCTCAAATCGGTGGTATGATTGCCGAAGGACTTAATTCACCGTACATATCCATTGCATCCAAATTGGATGTGCAAGGAAGTACACTTATTTTAGAGCGTGAAATTACAGGAGGAGTTGAAGTGGTTGAAGTGGCTTTGCCTGTTGTCGTTTCATGTGCAAAAGGCATGGCGGAACAACGAATCCCGAATATGCGTGGGATTATGGCTGCACGAACAAAACCCTTGCAAGTGTTGGCCCCATCCATTACTGAAGGACTAACGAGTTATATTACCTTCGCTAGCCCACAGGCAAAATCTAGCGTTAAACTTATTGACCCGAACAATATGGATGAACTTGTCTCCTTGTTACACAACGAAGCAAAAGTTATTTAAACGATGAAAAATATAGTATACATCAGTGGGAATAGCCACTTAGGTAAAGCGGCCTTTGAAGTAGTAACATACGCCAAAAAATTAGGAGGTACGGTTACTGTTTTAGCAACTGGAAATATGTCGCAAGACCTCCTCGCTACGCTTGGATCGTATGGTGCTGACGATGTCCTAGTGAACCGTGGTATCACAGGGAACGATGACCAACAGATTACGGCATGGATTGCTTCAAAAGCTTCAGGTGCGGACAACATCATTTTCAGCAATGATTTCAATGGAAAAGCCATCGCTCCTCGACTTTCTGTACGTTTAAAAGCCGGATTAATTGCGGGAGCGGTTTCATTACCCGAAGCGGATGGATCCATCAAGGTAAACGTATTTTCAGGAAAAGCATTTGGATTTGTTAAAGCCCACACTACCCAGCGAATTATATCTTTATTACCTAACAGCATTGCCCCTGAAACTATGGGTAACCCATGTGTTGTTAACGAAATTACGGAAGACATGGGGGCATCGACAGTCCGTGTAATCTCGGTTAAAAAACCAGAAGGTGCTATTCCACTTCCAGAGGCAGAACTCGTAGTTTCTGCGGGTCGAGGTTTAAAAGGACCTGAGCATTGGGGAATGATTGAAACCTTAGCGAATACCCTTGGAGCTGCGACCGCTTGTTCCCGTCCAGTTGCAGATATTGGATGGAGACCACACCACGAACACGTGGGACAAACTGGAGTGGCTATTCGCCCTAATCTCTATATTGCAGTTGGTATTTCAGGTGCAATACAACATTTAGCGGGTGTTAACGGATCTAAGGTTATTGTTGTGGTAAACACCGACGCAGAAGCACCCTTTTTTAAGGCGGCAGATTATGGCGTAGTTGGAGATGCCTTTGAAGTGATTCCAAAACTTACAGAAGCAATAAGGAAATTTCAAGCAGCTAATTAATTAGCCTTTCAACGTGGAAAAAGTTCAGTTAGAAATCACAGGGATTGAATATAGCCAGACGCATTCTGGTTCCTATGTGCTGCACCTGAAAGAAATCCATGGAAATCGTCACATGCCTATTGTAATAGGTAGCTTTGAAGCACAAGCCATTGCGGTTGAATTGGAGAAAATGGTTCCTAACCGTCCTATGACGCATGATTTATTTAAACCCATTTTCAGTGCTTTTAATGTAGGTGTTCAAGAAGTAATCATTCATCAATTCCGTGAAGGGTTATTTATTGCTAAAATCACCTTAGTTGGTGAAGATGGTATTCCTACCGATATCGATTCACGGTCTTCAGACGCCGTTGCAATTGCAGTTCGATTCAATGTTCCAATTTACACCACCAAACAGGTTATTAATGAGGTCAATAATATCAGCGAAGGATATTCAACAGGCTCCGATGACGAAGATTTAACGAATAAAGTTCATGAAAGTGATTTGGAAGAGTACTTGGATGAAGTATCTGTGGATGAATTGGAGAAGCAACTGGAAGAGGCGTTGGAAAATGAAGACTATGAACTGGCTTCCAAAATACGCGACGAAATCAATAAGCGAAAAAAATAGTATCTTCAAGCCATGGAAACACTTGGCTTACCTCCTAAAAACAACTCGATAAAACTTCAATTAACTGCCCTTAGTTTTCTACAATATTTTGTTTGGGGAGCGTGGTTAATCACCGTAGGTAAATATTGTACCATCACCATGAAATGGTCGTTCACAGAATTTGGAGCCATTTTTACAACCATGGGTATTTCTTCGATCTTCATGCCGAGCCTCATGGGTATTGTTGCCGATAAATGGATCAATGCGGAGCGCTTGTTGGGTATTCTGCATTTATTGAGTGGTCTCTCAGTTGCGAGCCTTCCCATGGTTAAAGACCCTGGCATGTTTTTTTGGATCACCTTAATTGCTATGATATTTTATATGCCTACGATTGCATTATCCAATGCGGTTTCTTATAATATTTTGGGGCAATTCAAGCTAGATCCGATGAAGACGTTCCCCCCTATACGTGTGTTTGGAACTGTTGGATTTATCATTGCGATGTGGGTAACCGATTTAACTGGAAATAGTGCCTCAGCCAACCAATTTTATATCAGTGCACTCGCATCGTTTGGAATAGCCGTGTTTTCATTTATGCTTCCGAAATGCGCACCCAAAGGCGGTTCTAACGAAGGTAAAAACTTCATTCAAATCCTTGGGCTGGATGCTTTTAAATTGATGCTGAATTATAAAATGTTCATCTTCTTTTTGTTCTCCTTAATGTTAGGAGGCGCACTGCAATTAACCAACATGTACGGCGACACCTATTTGAGTACGTTTGAGGCATTCCCAAAATATGCCAACACCTTTGCCGTGAAACATTCAACCGTGATCATGTCTATTTCCCAGATTTCTGAAACCTTATTTATCCTTGCGATCCCATTCTTTTTAAGACGATTTGGAATTAAGCAGGTGATGTTGATGAGTATGATTGCTTGGGTTTTACGATTCGGATTATTTGCTTTCGGAAATCCGGGGGATTTACTATGGATGATCTTACTTTCATGCGTAGTGTATGGTATGGCCTTTGATTTTTTCAATATCTCAGGTTCACTCTTCGTTAATTCATCCGTGTCTGAGAACAAACGCTCTTCAGCACAGGGATTATTCATGATGATGACCAATGGATTCGGAGCGATTCTTGGCAGCTCCATAAGTGGAAGAATGATCGATACATTTTTCACAAAGCACTTATCCAACGTTAGCGATGTTGCCGCTTACTATGGCGTTAATCCAAACCATCCTATGATAAAAGAACTGCTTGAAGGGAATTCCATCAAACCAGATGGAACGCTTACCAAGGCCATCATGATTCAGCAATGGGAGCCTATTTGGCTTTCGTTTTCCGCCTATGCCTTGGTAGTAGCAATTCTATTCGCGGTATTATTTAAGCATAAACATAACCCCGATGAAATCGGAGAAATTTCACACTAAATATCTAGTTTGTAAACGTTTTGCAAGCTTGAATTATCCGTTAGGGTAACTTCTAAATCCTTGGCTGATTTCTTATCTACCGTATAGGATACTTTAAGCTGTCCTACAAAAGCAAATAAAAAAAATACAATCAGCAGGCGAGACCACATATTTTCTAAATAACATTAAGTTTTTTTCCCACCTTAATAAATGCAGCTATCGCTTTATCTAAATCTTCTTTAGAATGTGCAGCAGAAATTTGTGTTCTAATTCGTGCTTGACCTTTTGCAACTACAGGATAAAAGAAACCGATGGCATAAACCCCTTCATTCAATAATTCATTTGCAAATTGCTGCGATAAGGCCGCATCATACAACATTATTGGTACGATTGGGGAATCTCCCGGTTTAATATCGAATCCTGCTGCTTTAATATGCGCTTTAAAATACAAGGTGTTTTCTTCGAGGCGATCACGAAGGCTAGTGGTGCTGCTCAATAAATCAAACACTTTAATGCTTGCCCCCACAATAGATGGCGCCAACGAATTTGAAAACAAATATGGTCTTGAGCGTTGGCGTAACATTTCTATAATTTCCTTTTTGCCGGTAGTATATCCACCCATGGCACCGCCAAGCGCTTTACCTAAGGTACCGGTAATGATATCTACCTTGTGTTGCACGCCAAAATGTTCTGGAACACCACGACCCGTTTTACCAATAAACCCTGCCGAGTGGCATTCATCCGTCATGACAAGGGCATCATATTTCTCTGCCAAGGCACAAATTTCATCCATCTTAGCTAAATCCCCGTCCATTGAAAATACACCATCAGTAACAATAATTCTGAACCGTTGTGCTTGAGCTTTTTTTAACTGATCTTCGAGATCTTCCATATTGGAATGCTTATATCGATATCGTTGGGCTTTACAAAGTCGCACCCCATCAATGATAGAAGCATGATTTAACTCATCGCTTATGATAGCATCTTCTTCGGAAAACAAGGGTTCAAATACGCCGCCATTCGCATCAAAGGCTGCAGCATACAAGATTGTATCTTCAGTTCCGTAGAATTCAGCGATTTTACGCTCTAATGTTTTGTGAATATCCTGAGTACCGCATATGAATCGAACGGAAGACATTCCGAATCCATGGGTGTCAAGGGCAGCTTTCGCGGCTTGAATTACTTCAGGATGAGAAGAAAGTCCGAGGTAATTATTTGCGCACATGATTACTACATCTTCTCCGGTACTTACATGAACATTTGGGCCTTGAGGCGTTGTAATAATACGTTCACGCTTTAATAATCCGTTTTCTTCAATGCTTGTAAGTTCTGTAGATAAATACTGTTGTATCTTTCCGTACATGATTATTTTTTTGAATATTTCCGCATGCGCTTTTCAATTACTTGCGTCAAAAGATGTGCCTCTTTCTTTGTTAATTTCTTTCCGAATTTAATCATTTTGCCATAGTAATCAAAAAAGAATCGCTCCCCCCCATTAACCCACGGCGAAGATTCCCACACCGATTGAAATGATCGTTCTTCCGGTATATCATATGCAAGGTCTTTTATGTTCTCAAAATAATACGGAACGCTTTTTCCGAAGGTACGCACCGACCGTTTAATGTGAAATCCGATTTCATCGATTTTTATCAATTCTTTTCCCCACACTAACCATAGAAAGGACCGCCCTACTCGAATCGCATAATAAACCCAAAAACTTAAGAAGACCCATAAAATGATTCGCTCTTGCTGGGTAAGCTTCATGGTAAGC
>JBJTWL010000062.1:0-11742 GCA_046081745.1 Flavobacteriales bacterium
TTACATTCGTCAAACCTAAGTCCAAGGAGTTTAGATTCATAGAAGGCAACCTCTCTGAGTGCTGTATTTTGAAGTGAGGCCATGCTTAGGTTACAGTCATCAAATCGACAATCTGTGAATACGTAACCAGACAGATTTGAATTGGCTAAATCACACCCGACGAATTCGCATTGCTCGTAGGTTCCTTTATCAAGGCTATTTATACGTTCGAAAGATTGGTCGGTGAAATACGCTTGGGTCATGTCGAGGCTAAAGTATCAAAGTTATGCTCCCAGTTACGCGGTGACTAATTTTCTCGTGGTCTACCCAATCAATAATATAGGTGTATACGCCCATTTGGCATTTGTTTCCGTTATACGTTCCATCCCACGGATCACCAGTTGAGGTAAATATGCGCTCTCCCCAGCGGTTATAAATTTCGAAGCTGTACGATTTTACATTTTGCAAGATAGGATACCACAAATCATTCGTTCCGTCTGCATCTGGTGTAAAAGAATTAGGCGCAAATACGGTTAACATCGAACAATCCAAGATATATAAATCCAAGATTACTGTAGAATCACACCCGTTGTCGGCCACTAAAGGCAATACGTAAGTTCCCGAATTACTCAAGGTGTCAATTCCAAAATAATACGGTGTACCCAAACAAACGGTATCGTATATACTCGTTTCGTAAGCTGCATTTAAAAACAAACTCAACACATTAATCGAATCACACCCATTCACGGTCGTTGTGGTGTCAAAATAAACCCCTTCTTGCGAGTAGGTGTTTCCGTTGAACGTGTACGAACTTCCCGAACATAAGTGCACTTCTTGGTTAACCACAACCGGCGTAATCACAAAAATACTTGTAGTCACAATGCTATCACATCCATGTATGCTTTGAATCGTATCTTGATATTGACCATTCTCAGTGTATTCATTCCCATTAAAAGAGAATATGTCCCCTTGGCATAAGGTGGCATTTTGGAACCCATAACTTGGATTCGGGTGAAAACTCAAGGTGCTCTGTACAATAGAATCACAGCCCATGATTGAAATTAAGGAGTCGACATAGGTTCCAGGTAGGGTTTGCATGGCACCGCCCAATGGAATACTGTCTCCTTGACAAATGGTTACCGCAACGGGCACCGTCATTGGCGAACACGGGTTTTGGCATCCGCTTGCATTGATGCTTAATATGAGCGGACAAGGTTCGTCAGGAATTGTTATCGTATAGGTTCCCTGTATCGCTGCAACATACGAAACGGGTTGTCCTGCCCCTGTAGTTGAAGACTGAACCACCGCTCCGAAAGGATTTGTAATAGTGTAAGCATACGATTGATTCAAATATCCTGAAACCCCGCCATTCAGGGTAAAACTTAAGGTGCAATTTGCATTATTATATGCGCTAGACGCAGCTAGTGGACTCAAAAACACGACGGGAACTCCTTCCTCAACCGTGGTGGTTTGGCAACTAAACGCACCCCAATTGGCAGGAAGATCTCCGGCTGGGGAGAGGTAATAAACGGTATTAAATAAAGGGTTTCCAAAGGTTCCTGAACCATTTCCTGTATGTGTAAAACTGCCTTGAGACTGTATGGAATCGATAAAGGAAAATCCTGAATTATATACTGGATCTGGCACCGATGGATACGTGTGAAGTACATAGCCTGGTGATAAACATCCAGGTAGGGTTTGCGTAGAATTCCCAATTCCGTCGAGCAAGATGTTTGGTTGAATGGTATTGCCGAAACAAACCAGTACCGTATCCCCAAGCAACACATTGCTGTATTCGCCATTACTTACTGCAACTTCTATATCGCCTGCATCTGCTTCAATTTCATGCACATAATCGATAATGTACTGGCCTTCATCCCCTGGTGAACCCCCATCGAGTTGGATCGCATATACGGTTCCAGAATCTAAACAGCACATGGAAACTTGTTGTCCGTTTTGGGTGGCAAAACCACTCACCACAGGAGTGATTACAGGGCCATAACGCGTTCCATTCGTGGTAAAGGTGGCTGGCGCAAGACCGCCATAACAGCTGCTTCCATTTAAAAGCTCATAGATATTAAAGCGCAGTAAATTCATGCCAATATAGGCGCGCAAACTAATTTCTACGGCTCCAGAGGCAGGAGCTACAAAATAGTGCCATACGGTTTGGTTTGCGCAATTCCCGGGGTTTGGATCCACATTCGGTTCGCCAGCCAAGTATTCTTGACATGCAAGTACATTCGATCCGGCCACTGCTTGAAACGGCGGGGTCACTCCTGCTGGTATTACAGGTACTTGATACAAGGGGTTTTGCATAGTGAGGCAAAGAATATCATTCCCGGGTGGGTTTTGACTCGGGTCCACTACGCTCGGGTCATGTACCCAAGTTTTTATGGATTGTGAACTTAGCGGAGTTATCGCATCCGACGGATCTACCATTCCAAAATAGGTATATCCAGGCTCCAAGCAAGGCGCAAGAATGAGGGCATTCGGGTCGCCGCCAAGAAATCCATTGGTTCCTCCTTCATCGGAATCAATAAACTTCAGGTTCGAGCATAGGTAGTCACCAGGTACTCCCGGGGCAAAGGAGGTATCATAGCCAAACAACGCAGCACTTTCTCCATAAAGGGCACTTTGATAGTCTGCTTCAAACGAAATTCTTCCTTGTTGCGGTGCGACAAAATTTAACCACACACTTTCATTCATTACCGGGTTTCCTACGGCTGCGTGCGGATAATCATAGGCATGGTATTGATTTGGATTCGAACTGCTATGCGCTTGCCCGGTTTCTGCCGCGTTGTTGCCTCCATCAAAAGCACATCCAAAATTGAGTGTGGTGGTTGCAGGGCTATTTTGCGCTGAGGATATCGCTGAGGTACCGTAAGAAACGGTATTGGATAGGCACGGGATGTCTTCAAGATTCGGTGCACCTCCTCCTAAACCGTTTACGCGTAGTTGAAAATAGCCGTTGTCATTTACTTGGTCTGAGGTAAATTGAATGTAATAGGTTTCTCCAGGAATTAATTTTTGATAAGAAATTAAGGGAATTGGGTCGCACGCATTGAAGGTGATTTCAGCCTCGGGGTCAATACCAAGTAAATCGACTCCATCCGAAAAGTCTACGTTCGAGAGGTATTCGAATTTATCTTTAATCAGTGCGCCGGTCACCGCGTGGATACCATGAGTGCAGTTTCCGCCATCTGCGGCGTGATAAACTTGAAAATAGGTGCCAATTTGCGTACCGGCTAAATCGGAGGTGATTTCCACGCCACCAGAAGGTGGCGCAATGAATTTAGACCATAAGGATCCGGCGTTTTGTACATCATTTGCCGCGGGTTCGTTGGGTTCAAGGGTACCTGGACACCAACCAAAGGTATAGGTGGTATTTAAGGTAAGGGAATTCGCGTTGCAAATGTTGTCTTGCATGTAATTAACTACGATAGGAATTCGGTCCACCCGTAAGTTTACGGTATAGGTTTGGTTGCAACCTGGATCTACCGAATTGGCAGTGAATGTATAAAATAAGGAACCTGCAGCGGCAGGAACAGGCATGGTAACATTCTGAAGATTGGTTTGACCATCGTTCAAGCCAAGTACGTCATAATTGCCAATATCGTCGTTCTCGTAGGCTTCCCATGCTAAATTAATGGTGGTTGGGACATTCGTTGGGCAGAGGTAATCGTGATCAAAGAAAAGTCCGTTGCTTGGAGAAAAATTACCGTTTGGGGTAGCCATCGTGTACGGACCGTTGTCGTTGTTTTTGTAGGCATAATTAAAGCCGAAGATTCCAAACAGGGCGGGATTGTTATTGGAATAGCCAACGGTGTTGTCGGTTCCCGTAAATTCCCAAACAAAATCAGAATTGCCTGAGAAAAATCCATCACAATCTTGGTATATACCAGCCTGAACAGAAAGAACAGTTACTCGAATTGTAGCTTGATTCCAGGCTATAACGCTTACGAACAGCGTAATTAGTAATGGTAGTAGTTTAATGTTAGGCATGCATCCAATCGCTTACTCAAAGGAGCATCGATACTGGATTTTCCATGTAGTTTTTGAATGTTTGTAAAAACGCTGAACCGCTTGCACCATCAACCACACGATGATCACATGACAAGGTAACTTTCATTACATTACCTGGTACTACTTGTCCATTCTTTACTACAGGAACTTCCTTAATGCCCCCAACTGCTAAAATACAACTATCCGGTGGATTTACAATGGCAGTAAAGGACTCAATTCCGAACATCCCAAGATTAGAGATCGTAAAGGTATTGCCTTCCCAATCAGCGGGTTGTAATTTCTTTTCTTTCGCACGTCCTGCAAAATCCTTCACTTCAGCGGAGATTTGCATAAAACCTTTAGTATCAGCGAACCGAACTACCGGAACTAATAATCCATCTTCCACAGCAACGGCTACACCGATATTCACGTGTTGATTTCTACGAATAAAATCTCCCATCCATGAAGAATTAACCGTTGGATGTTTTCTAAGTGAAAGTGCTACCGCTTTAACAACGATGTCATTAAACGATATTTTATATCCTTCCGTTGCATTCACCGAGGTTCTAAAAGCCATGGCATTATCCATGTCGATATCGAGGGTGAGATAAAAATGTGGTGCAGTAAATTTACTTTCAGCCAATCTCCGTGCAATCGTTTTTCTCATTTGAGAAATTGGCTCATCCGTATAGGTTTCAGTTGTTAATCCAGTTGAATTTCCAGCAGATGCCGAAACTCCATTTGGATGCGGCATGTAGTGGTCCACATCGCGTTTAACGATTCTACCATTTTCTCCGGAACCTGCAACGTATTGTAGATCAATTCCTTTTTCTTCCGCTAATTTCTTAGCCAATGGGGAAGCATATACGCGATCGTTTGATGCGATTGGTTTTGGTGTGCTTTTCGGTGCAGCAGCTGGTGCTGGAGTTGGTGCTGGTTTTGGAGCAGGCGCTTCAATAACCGGCGCTGCCTTCACTTCTTCAGTCTTTACTGGTTCTGCTGCAGGGGCCGCGTTTAAAAATGGAGTAATGTCTTCTCCGGCTTGACCGATAATGGCTAATAGTGCATTAACGGGAGCTGCTTTACCGGTCTCTACACCAATGTGTAATAACACGCCGTCATAAAACGATTCAAATTCCATGGTGGCTTTATCAGTTTCGATTTCTGCCAATAATTCGCCGGATTTTACCGCATCGCCCACGTTTTTTAACCAAGATGCCACAACACCTTCTGTCATGGTATCGCTTAATTTGGGCATGTAAATTACTTCAGCCATTGCTTTTTATTATTAATTTTCTTTAATGTATGGATAGTCTGCTTGAATATAAACGTCTTCATAAAGTTCAGACGCTTCTGGGTATGGGGAGTTCTCTGCGAATTCTACACTTTCTTCCACTTCTTTTTTAACCCATGCATCGATGTCACTTAATTCTTTTTCGGAAAGCCATTTGTTGGACTTAATCACAGATAAAACATGGTCAATCGGATCTTGTTCAATCCAATCATTTACCTCATCTTTGGTTCGATATTTTTGGGGATCCGACATCGAGTGTCCTTTATATCGGTAGGTTCTGATGTCAAGTAGGGTAGGACCATCTCCACGACGTGCCCTATTCGCTGCTTCTTCGATCGCATTATGAACATCTTCTGGTCGCATACCGTTAACTATTTTTGAAGGCATTTCATAGGAAAGTCCAATTTTGGAAAGATCGGTTACGTTGGTCGTACGTTCAACGCTTGTTCCCATTGCATAATTGTTGTTTTCAATGATGTAGATTACAGGGAGTTTCCACATCATAGCCATGTTAAAGGTTTCATGCAAGGCCCCTTGACGAACCGCACCGTCACCCATAGAAACAATCGCTACATTTTCAGTTCCGTTGTATTGTTCCGCAAACGCCACTCCAGTACCCATTGGAATTTGAGCACCTACAATACCATGTCCGCCCATGAAGTTTTTCTCTTTGTCAAAAAAGTGCATTGAACCTCCTTTTCCTTTGGAGCATCCGGTGCTTCGACCGAACAATTCAGCCATCAACACGCGAGGATCAGTTCCTAAGGCGATCGGATGGGCATGGTCACGGTATGCCGTCATGTGCTTATCTGTAGGGCGAACGGCACTTGCTGTACCAACAGCAATGGCTTCTTGCCCAATGTAGAGGTGACAAAATCCACCAAATTTTTGTTGAATATATAATTGACCTGTTTTCTCCTCGAACCGACGAATGAGTAGCATATCTTTATACCATTTGATATAGGTTTCTTTCCCGAATTTCCCATCGCTAGGGTTCGCGCCAGTTGCTTTTTTAGTACTTGACTTGATTGCCATAATTCAACAAATTTTTACAAATATATAAAGGATTCCGAATATCTTAATGTCAATTATACACTAAGCTTCATTGAACGATTTTTTTCTTGCCCGAAAAATCAAAATTATACCGGCTAAAATAAGTGGAACGCTTAACCATTGTCCGGTATTTAACCCGGTGCTCACATCTACTAAGGAGTCGTTATCGGTTTGACTTTCCTTTAAGAATTCAATTAAGAAACGGAAACCGAAAATCAAGATTAGGAAGGATCCGAAAACCAATCCCTGTTTCTTCCAACTTTGTTTTTTCCAAAACAAAAACATTAGAATTCCAAAGGATAAAAAATAGGCAAGTGACTCATAAAGGTTTGCAGGGTGACGTACAGGGATTTCTGCCCAATCGCAGAGATATTGTCCGTCTACCACATTCATGCAATCATGGTGTAAAAATCGAAAACCCCAAGGCACATCAGTAACGTATCCAACCATTTCATGATTGACTAAATTTCCAAGTCTAATAAACGCACCAGCGATGGCAATAGGGGCGGCAATCCGATCCAGCATCCACAGGTAAGGACGTTGTATTACTTTGGCTGAAAAATACCACAAGGCTAATAGAATGACAACAGCTGCTCCATGACTGGCTAAGCCGCCCTCCCATATCTTAACGATTTCTTCTGGATGTGAAAAATAGCCTTCAGGCCCCCAATATGGCCCATAAAATAACACATGCCCAAGGCGTGCACCAATTACGGTTGCAGGAACCATATACATCACTAATTTGTCCAGCAACTCATTGGATATCTTTTCTTCTTTGAACATTCTGCGAATCACAAAATAACCCAAAATCATTCCCGAAACGAAGAGTAAACCATACCAATTCGGGGTGCGAAAGCCTGGAATAATTTCAGCGTTGAAGGACCAATCAATAAAAAGATGCAAGTTCATGGATACGAATTTGTATCAAAGATAGCTTAATTACCTGTTTAATTGAAGCTTACTTGGTTCAAATCGTCCTTTTTTAAAGATGAGATTACTTTGCGTTAATTTCTTGCGAAGTTCTTTTTGTTCCTCTACCGGTAAATGAATTATCGATTTACATTCACTCGAACAACAATTCTCCATAAGCGTCTTGCATTCATTACATTGAATAAATAATAAATGACAGCCCTCGAAGGCGCAATTGGTGTGGGTGTCACAGGGTGCTCCACATTGATGACATTGACTGATAATTTCTTCTGAAATACGTTCCCCTCGACGTTCGTCAAATACAAAGTTCTTGCCTAAAAATTTATTTTCAAGCCCCTTGACTTTACAGTCATTCGCGTATTTAATGATGCCACCATCTAGCTGATAAACATTGCTGAAGCCCCGGTGCTTAAACCATGCGGAAGCTTTTTCACAGCGAATACCACCGGTGCAGTACATGATGACTTTTTTATCTTCATTTCCTTTGAGGATTTCTTCTTCAATTACTGGCAATGAGTCACGGAATGTATCAACATCAGGCAGAATTGCATCTTTGAAGTGACCTACTTCATGTTCATAGTGATTTCGAAAATCAACTAATAGATAATCGGATTCATCGGTGATTTTATTAAATTCATCCGCAGTGAGATGCTGGCCTTTATTGGTAACGTCGAAGGTATCGTCGTTTAATCCGTCTGCAAGGATTTTATCCCTCACCTTGATTTTTAGTTTAAGAAAAGGAAACTCCGTTTCTCCGTTATCAACAGCAACATTCAAACGAACACCGTTTAAAAAGTCTATGTGGTATAAATTTTCTTTAAATTCATCGAAGTTGCTTTCTGGAACGGCGATTTGGGCATTGATGCCCTCGTGAGCTACATAGGTTCTGCCAATTACATCCAGCGAATCCCATGTCGCATAGAGTTCATTTCGAAAGGTATGAGGATCTTGGATTTTTGCATACGCATAAAACGAAACCGTAATATAGGTATGCCCTTTTTCTCTTAATTGTTTTTCAAGTTCCTCCTTGTTGTATTTATTCCACAGTTGCATGCTATGTTAAATTTAAGGGTATGCAAAAGTAGAAAAATTAAAGGAACTTAAAAACTACGATACCATTGTACCATAGGGATGGGGATGGGTAAGAACATGCCATCAGCTACAATTCCTGTAAAACCAAATTGAAGCGCTTTCCCTTCTTCTTGATGCCATCGGATTCCGGGAATAAATAATCCAATTCCAGGTTTTGTATAGGTTACAGTGTATGTTTGATCTTCATAGGTTTGTGTTTGATTGTTCCATACTTGTTGAGTGTATTGTCTTTCAACAGGTTTTCCATCAAAAACAATGAATGAATCAAACACCAAGCTAATTTTTGGAGATACCTTAATCATGCCAGCAACACTCATTAATGCCCGACCCCCAACTTCAATGTCTTTAGCCACCATATACCCTGGTTGCCATACGGCACCATAACCACCTGAAATGGCGATATTTTTACTTCGGTCCCCTTTTGAAAAGGTAGCAAAAGGTAGTGCGCCCCCCCAATTAGGAAGACCCCATGACCCAGTACCAACCAAGCCGCCAAGTGCAAAATGTGTGTTATCATTGATCTGAAAACTCTTCTTAATCGTTCCGATAATAGGTATTCCAAACCAAGAGGTCATTACCCCGACACCAAAATTATCTGCAAGACCAAATTGAAAATCAGGACCAAATAAATTCCATTGGATGTAATTGTCTCCTTTTTTTAGTGGTAGTCCGTTGGTTGTAATAAAGTATCGGGTGGCAAATTTATCTTCTCCAATATATTTTCCATTGGAATTTACCTTGCTCATATCCACTGGTTCGATGGTTTTTATAGAATACTGTGGGATATAAAATTCTCTGTTATTTACTGTTTTAAACAATACCTCTCGTGCATCTTGTTTTAAGATGTACCCTAAAAACTCATTTTTATCATTTGTTATTATCCTGTAAACCGTGGAGTCCGAATTATTTACGATTGGTTCGCTTGTTTGAGCAACCGATATGCTAGTGAATCCCATTAACATAAGCACAAAAAACAATAATTTTTTCATAGTACTTTATTTATAAAAGTAACTCTATTTTATAGATTATTGAATTGATTGTCACAACTTCATGTTGTGAGTTGCAATTATCGCAACTAAAAAAAGGGCTAAATGCCCCTTAAATTTCGTATTTCAGGATTTATATCTTTCCTTTTAAACTCATCCAGCCGCCACCGTTATGGACTTCTTTAAAACCATTGGAAAGAAGTATGGACTTAGCTGAACCACTGCGCATACCTGAAGCACTACAGGTAATAATTACCTTGTCTTTTGGGATTTTACTCAAGTTCTGTTGAATACTTTGAAGTGGAATGTTTTTAGATCCTTTGATTTGGCCGCCCGCATATTCACCAGGGGTTCGCACGTCAAGGATAATTGCACCTTCGTTAACCAGTTGCGCAAAATCTGCACTTCTTCCAAAAATACTGCTGAATAATCCCATGATTTAATGATTAAATTGATAATTAACGTCCATCCATCCACCGCCGTTTTCACAGTCTACTCCCAAGGATTTGAAATAGTGTGTTGCTTGCCCACTTCTACCACCGGACGCACAACAAAAAATTATAGGTGTTTTCATTTGTTTAATTTCTTCTACGTGATCCATTATTTCTTGTAATGGAATATTTACTGATTGGGCAACATGGCCGCCACTAAATTCTGCTCGTGTTCTAACATCCACGATGGTTCCGCTAAATTCACTCATAATTTTTTTGTTATTAAATCTTTAATTAAATTACTTCCAATAAAAACATTGCGCCAAAATACAAGGTTGATCGCCAAGGGTTACCGATAATCATACATCCTTCAGTTCAGCCGTAAAATCTATAATATAGATACCCAACCAGCATCCCGGTTAGTGTCATTCCAATGTAAAATAGTTTTGTTTTCATTAGAGTACAAAGGTAAGTTGGCGATTTCTTTTCCTGTGTATCCAAAGTTACATTTTCATTTTATTCTCAATAAAGCCTACCTTTGACTCGATGAAACATATTGAGATAAAACACATTGAAACAGCGCTCGACTGGGTTGACGACGCTACAGACGAACAATTGGAAGATGGGATTACCGCATTTTCAGAGAAACAACCAGTGCTTTTGGACTATGTCCTTGCAGCCCCTTCAGAATATGAAAACGAAGCTTTAGAAGGATATTTACTATACTATTTTTGGGTAATTATCGAGTCTTTCAATCAGGCGGGGTTAAAGCCTGTTGAGATTACCGAAGAAATGATTGAAGCATTTCAACCAGAATTCGCTACAATGCTCGACGCTTATTTTGAACAAGACGATGAGGAGTCGGAACAAATGTTGGAAGATTTTTGTGATCAGCCTGAATTGACTCGATTTATGGCGATGGAAGTTTCTACCGACGATGAAGATGGTACCTCAATGGATGATGAAACAGCAACGCAATTGTTTATTGTAACTGCTGCAATGATTACTTTATTGAATCGAGCTTCTCAAGCTTAATCCTTAATCAATCTCAGCGTTACCGTTTGTGAAGCCTTGGTAACACGTATCAAATACATACTGGCGCTTAAGAATCCTAGATCCATTTTTATGGGTTCAACCGATTCAACCACTACAGGAAACTCTTGCTCGTAAACCAGCTTTCCACTGAGGTCGTACACTCCGATTCGTGTGCCCGTATTCCCTGTAATTGTGTTGTCAATGGAAATGGTGATTTCTCCATTGGAAGGATTGGGGTAAAGCCAAGCGAACTCCCCTTCCGGTAGCACCGGACAGGGACTATATGCACGACCTGGAGAACCTCCTTCACATCCTTGAAACCAATTGGAGGCAAGGGCTTGGTTGGTATTCGCCTCTAAATATTCAAAGGTGAAATCTGCATTGAATGGCACTTGCGGCCATGCATTGGTGGTATCGAAAACTACGCTTTGTAGCAGCACTCCATTGATGTCGTACAAACGCAAGGCATCATTATTTGAAATTCCAAATGGAAGTTGAAACAGTGTTTTACCTTCAACATACGGATGACGTTGAGCAAACAGGGCAGAATCCTTTACAATTAAGGCATATTCACCTGGATTTAACACCAGCCCTGTGAGTTGGAAGACATGGTCTTGTTTTTCATCTTTCAGGGTATAACCTGAGAAATTAATGGGGTTATCTGTATTGTTTTTTAATTCAATCCAATCCTCAGCATTGTGCGCAATGGTGGGTTTTCCTAAATTAAATTCACTGAAAATCACCGGTTCATCACATGGGAAATAAGCCATACCTGGTGACCCTGCGATACACCCGCAAAACCAAGACAGGGAGTCAAGTTGGATAGCAGTGGTAAACTTGTTTTCTAAGGTTCTACCAAATCCATCTGCACATCGAGGGAACGGCGCATCGTTCGTATATTTCATGGCAAGTAAGGTATCGTTGTTTGGACGGAATATGT
>JBJTWL010000063.1:0-3747 GCA_046081745.1 Flavobacteriales bacterium
CTTGAACAAGCGTGAAAAACTTTTCAAATCCCGTCAACGTGAGAAATTAGAGAAGACGTTCGGTTCTATCGCGGACATGACGCGTCAACCTGCTGCAATTTTCATCGTTGATATTTTAAAAGAGCATATTGCATTGGCAGAGGCAAAGCGTTTAAATATTCCAACGTTTGCAATTGTTGATACCAACTCAAACCCAAAATTGGTTGACTTCCCTATTCCTGCAAACGACGATGCAACCAAATCAATCGCATTGATTTTGGATGAAATCTGCAATGCTATACAACAAGGTCTTGAAGACCGTAAGAATCTGAAAGGTGATTCTAACGACGAATCAGAGGAAACGGTAATCGAAACTCCTGTAGCAGAAAAGAAAGCAGCAGTTAAAGCTCCAGTTGCTGAAGCAGTTGAAGAAGTTCCAGTTGCTGAAGCAGTTGAAGAAGCTCCAGTTACTGAAGCAGTTGAAGAAGCTCCAGTTACTGAAGCAGTTGAAGAAGCTCCAGTAGCAGAAGAAACTCCAGCAGTTGAAGAAACATCAACAGAAGAAGGAACCTCAGAAGAAGCGTAATTTTTAATCAATTTATTTTATAAGTCATGGCAATTACAGCAGCAGACGTAAACAAATTAAGACAACAAACCGGTGCCGGTATGATGGATTGTAAAAACGCCCTAGTTGAAGCAAACGGGGATTTTGAAACAGCCATTGATATTCTTCGAAAGAAAGGACAAAAAATTGCCGCTAAACGAGGTGATAATGATGCTAAGGAAGGAATCATTTTAGCACAAGCTACTGCAGACGGTAAAGCAGGTGTTATTTTAGCCTTAAACTGTGAGACGGATTTCGTTGCTAAAAATGACGGTTATGTATCTTTAGTACAATCTTTGGTAGACCTTGCTATCTCGAATTTACCCGAAAGTGTTGATGCATTGAAGGCACTTTCCTATGACGGCAAACTTAGTGTTGAAGATAAAATCACTGAGCAAATTGGGGTTATCGGTGAGAAACTTGATCTTTCCAGTTATGCTGTACTTCGAGGCGACAAAGTTGTTGCTTACAACCACCCAGGAAACCAATTAGCGACCATGGTAGTTTTAAACAGTGCTTCTGATGATGCTGCTGAAGCTGGTCGTCAAGTAGCTATGCAAGTTGCTGCAATGAATCCAATCGCTATCAACAAAGACGGAGTTGACGCTAGAACGATTGAGCGTGAAATCGAAGTTGGTAAAGAACTTGCTATTCAAGAAGGAAAACCAGCTGATATGGCTGAAAAGATTGCCTTGGGTCGATTGAATAAATTCTTCCAAGAAAACACCTTGTTGAGTCAGCAATTCGTTCGCGACAACAAGTTAACGGTTGAACAATTTTTAAACACTACGGAGAAAGGACTAACAGTCAGCGATTTCCGAAGATTTTCCTTAAGTTAATACTAAAGAGCCTCACAATTGTGAGGCTTTTTTTTTATCACACAAGATTCATTTTATTATATTTGAACGCAAATCATGAATTACAAACGCATCCTTTTAAAGTTAAGTGGTGAATCCTTGATGGGTTCGAAACAATTTGGAATTGATAATCAACGTCTAGCGAACTACGCCGCAGAAATCAAGGAAATCCACGAGATGGGCATTGAGATTGCCATTGTAATCGGTGGAGGAAACATCTTCAGAGGCGTTCAAGCCGAGGAAGGTGGTATGGACCGAACGCATGGAGATTATATGGGCATGTTAGCCACTATGATTAATTCTATGGCCTTACAATCTGCTTTGGAGACTTCCGGATTACAAACCCGATTACTATCCGCAATTGAGATGAAAGCCATTGCAGAACCCTTTATTCGAAGAAGGGCGGTACGTCATTTAGAAAAAGGAAGAATCGTAATCTTTGGTGCAGGCACAGGAAATCCATTCTTTACCACCGATTCAGCAGCAAGCTTGCGAGCCATTGAAATTAATGCGGATGTTATTTTAAAAGGTACACGAGTAGATGGTATTTATACGGCCGATCCATTAAAAGACCCTAATGCTGTGAAATATGATCAAATCACCTTTGATGAAGTTTACCAACAAGGATTAAATGTTATGGATTTGACTGCATTTACCTTGTGTAAAGAAAATAATTTACCAATTATTGTATTCGATATGGATACGCCTGGAAATCTCAAAGATTTATTAACCGGGAATAAAGTAGGAACCCTCGTACATAATTAGTCCGATGACAGAAGAATTAGAAATGATCTTTGACGAGTTCAAGTCTTCCAACGAAAAGACACTCGTACATTTAGAAGCAGAATTAAGTAAAGTTCGTGCAGGCAAAGCAAGTCCTGGCATGTTGAATGGTGTTATGGTGGAATATTATGGCTCAATGACTCCCTTACAACAGGTGGCGAATGTGAATACGATGGATGCAAGAACCATTTTAGTTCAACCGTGGGAAAAACCTTTACTAAATGATATCGCAAAAGGGATTTTAAATGCAAACCTCGGATTGAATCCACAAAGTAATGGGGAGCAACTTATTATCTCTGTTCCGCCGTTAACAGAAGAACGTAGACGAGAATTAGTGAAACGGGCAAAATCTGAATGTGAGCATGCAAAGGTTGGAGTAAGAAACCACCGTAAAGATGCCATGGACATGATTAAGGACATGAAGAATGAAGGCTTATCAGAAGACTTGGCTAAAGGCGCTGAAGAAGAAGTACAACAAATCACCAATGGATTCATTAAGCGCATTGATGACATTCTTGAAATCAAAGAAAAAGACATTATGACCGTATAAGTCAACACGCAATAACAATAAAAAAGGGAGGCTAGCCTCCCTTTTTTATTTTCTATGTCAATCTTTATAAGGTACCTCGATTTTCTTGTTCACGCTCAATCGCCTCGAACAAGGCTTTGAAATTCCCTTTACCAAAGGACTGCGCACCTTTCCGCTGAATAATTTCGAAAAATAAGGTTGGGCGGTCAACTACCGGCTTAGTGAATAATTGCAATAAATACCCCTCATCATCGCGATCAATTAAAATACCATGCTTTTTAAGGATTTCTATATCTTCATCAATGGAACCAACGCGCTCTAATAAATCATCGTAGTATGTTTCAGGAACATATAAAAACTCTACCCCACGATCGCGCATGGCAGAAACAGTCGAAACAATATCATCCGTTGCTACCGCAATGTGCTGAACTCCTGGGCCTTTATAAAAGTCGATATATTCCTCAATCTGAGATTTTTTCTTACCCTCGGCCGGCTCATTAATGGGAAATTTAATCCTTCCATTACCATTGCTCATCACCTTAGACATTAACGCCGTATAATCCGTGGATATATCTTTATCGTCGAAGGAAACGATTTGGGCAAAGCCCATGACTTTCGCGTAAAATTCAACCCACGTATTCATCTCATTCCAACCTACATTACCCACCATATGATCGATGAATTTCAATCCTACGGGTGCTGGATTATAATGTGAATCCCACGGTTTATAGCCAGGCATAAACACACCCGCATACCCTTTTCGTTCAACAAAAATATGTACTGTTTCTCCATAGGTATGAATGCCTGAGCGCACCACATATCCGTGCTCATCTTCTTCTCGCGTAGGCTCCATGTAAGGTTTGGCACCACGTTTCACTGTTTCTTCAAAAGCCTTGGTGGCATCTTCAACCCACAGAGCAACCACTTTTACCCCATCGCCATGTTTTACGATGTGCTCATTTATTTCACCCCCTTCATTTACGTTTGTCTTTCCC
>JBJTWL010000064.1:0-3800 GCA_046081745.1 Flavobacteriales bacterium
TATGGAAAGTCACGACGAACAACGGTTAATGTATGAGGCCATTACATACGGAAACGCGTCAAATCCTTCACACAATGCGAAAGACCCGTACACCGCACTTGGCCGCATGCAGGGCTTAGCCGTTACTTTTCTTTCACAACCTGGGCCTAGAATGATCTGGCAATTTGGTGAGTACGGGTATGATATCAATATCGATTATCCATGTCGAGTGTGTAATAAACCGATATTATGGAATTACCTTCAGCAAGGAAGACGTCAACAATTGTTGGATGTGTACACGGCTATGTTGACCTTGCGCAACAATTACGAGACCTTCAGGTCCTTAGATTTTCAAGCCAGTCTTGGCGCAGGCATTAAACGTATGATTATGAATCATCCAACCATGAATGGGGTGTCTTTAGTGAATATTGATGTGAATGCCGCCTCGGCAATTCCAGCCTTTCAACATACCGGTTGGTGGTATGAGTATTTTACCGGGGATAGCTTGAATGTTACGAATGTGAATGCATCCATTCCATTACAACCCGGAGAATATCGAGTATACACGGATGTTCACCTGCCTCAACCGTATATTACGTCAGTGGCTTCCATTGAAGCATTGGAGAATCCTTCGTTTGATTTTATGGTGTATCCGGTTCCTTTAACCTCTTCTTGTACCATTAAGCTTACATCGCAGGATTTTCAACCGGTAGAAATCCAGCTTTTTGATGCGCAGGGCGTGTTGCTAAAACAACAACGTACTATGGCCAAAGCTGGGGAAAACCACGTAGTTCTCGACGAGTTAAATCTTGCATCAGGAACCTATTTAGTGTTAGTTAAATTAGGTAATTCAATTGCTTATCAAACCGTGGTGAAATAATGAGGGATCTATTTTCAATCCTGTGTTTCTTGCCTTTTGTATGGTATGCACAATTGATACACCCCGTAAATTCTAGTGCCTTCCTTCAAAATGAGGTCGCCAAGATTTATATTACCATGAATCCTCAAGATTTTAATACCATGGTAGGGGATAGTTTAGGGTCGACGTTTGAGTTTCCTGCACAGTTTATTTACAGCAGTTCAATGCTAAGCGATACCGTTGATTCGGTTGGGATAAGGCTTCGTGGAAACACCTCTTTACAATCGGCTAAAAAGTCTTTTAAAATCGATTTTAATGTATACCAACCTGGATTTAAATGGAACGACTTAAAATCGTTAAACCTGAATGGGGAGCATAATGACGTTTCAATCATGCGCAGTAGAACTTGTCAAGAGATGCTGCGATGGTCTGGATTGCCCGCTGCACGGACTTCTTATGTTGAAGTATATATAAACGGGGAATATAAAGGCCTTTATATAAACGTTGAACATTTAGATGATCAGTTCATTGAGGCTCGATTTCTTAATAATGATACTGGGAATTTATATAAGGCTAAGTGGGGCGCAGATATGACGTTTCAAGGGCTCAGTCAAGCGCCTTACCATTCGCTCTATGAGTTAAAAACCAATGAGGTACAAGATGATTTTTCGGGCTTAGTACATTTTATGGATGTGTTAAATAATTCATCGGCGTCTGAATTCCCTTGTGCCATCCAAGAGGTATTAGATGTTGAGCTCTTTCTGAACTCACTGGCCTTTCAAATTTTAGTTGGTCAATGGGATGGGTATACCTTCAATAAAAATAATTACTATTTGTATCAGCGCCCTTCCGACGGTAAGTTTGTGTTTTTAGAATATGACTTAGATAACACCTTTGGTATCGACTGGATCGGAATTGATTGGCAGTTTAGGAACGTATATACCTGGTCTCCGAACAATGCCCCACGACCTTTATATACCCGAATGATGCAAGTTCCATTTTTTAAAGATCGGTTTTCCTATTATATGCAGCAACACATAAATACCTATTTTACGCCGGGTTATATGGTGCCAATTTGGGAAGCTACTCAGTCGCTCATTACTCCGTCTGCACTTGCTGACACTTACAAAGGATTGGATTACGGATTTTCTGATCAGAATTTTTTAGATGCGATCACAGATGCATGGGGCGGTCATGTTACTACATCGTTGGATACCTATATAACCCAACGAAGTGCGTTTGCAACGAATCAATTAATTTATAATGGCTTAACCAATCCATGCTCGGTTAGTATAACAGAACAACAGGAAGAGTCTTTACAGTGGATAATGCGCGTAGATTTAATGGGGAGAGTGTTAGATGGAATCCCGACAAATCAAGTGTTTGTTGAAATTTCAAGTACTGGACAGACAAGAAAACGAATCCTTATCCCATGAAAACCCTGTTATTGCTAAGCACGTTACTCCAAGTTTTTCTGTTTTCGGCACAGGCTGTTGTATTGGACCATGTGGAACCAGCCAATTGGTGGGTTGGAATGAAACATCATCAGGTTCAAGTGCTACTTCACGGACCTCAAATTGCTAAGTATTCGGTAAAGGTTCAAGGATTGAACGTCTTAGGAGTCATCAAAACGGAGAATCCGAACTATCTTTTTGTTACCGTTGAAACACTAGATAAAAATGCCGGTACCTATCCGATTACTTTAACCAATTCCACGGATAAGGAAGTTGCGCGCTTTGAGTTTAAATTGGAGGAACGTATATACCAATCAGCGGTTCGTCAAGGATTTTCAACGAAGGATGTGATTTACCTGTTAATGCCAGACCGTTTTGCTAACGTGGTTCAAGGTCAAGATACCTATCCCGGAATGGCAGAGCCAGGAAATCGTTCCCTCCCCGGGGGGCGTCATGGGGGCGACATTGCAGGGATTATGGAGCATTTGGACTATATTAAAGAACTCGGCGCCACAACGATTTGGACCACGCCCTTATTGGAGGACAATGAACCTACCTATTCCTATCACGGCTATGCCCAATCGGACTTGTACAAGGTAGATCCCCGCTATGGAACGAATTCTTGGTTTAAGGAATTGGTGCTGGAATCCCATCGACGAGGCCTCAAAGTGATTAAGGATGAAGTTCCCAACCATTGGTCGAGTAAGCATTGGATGATTCAAGACCTCCCAACGAAAACATGGATTCATCAGTTTGATGAATTTACTAGATCTTCCTACCGCACCAGCACCCAGATGGATCCGTATGCAGCACCGTCCGATCATGCTGCGTCTGCTCATGGTTGGTTTGATACCTCCATGCCGGACATGAATCAGTCAAATCCACTGCTTTTAACCTACTTAATTCAAAATACCCTTTGGTGGGTGGAGTATGCGTGCTTGGATGGCTTAAGGGTTGACACCTATTCGTATAACGATAAAGAAGCAATTGCCACTTGGACCAAGGCGATTATGGAAGAATATCCTTTTTTAAACATGGTCGGTGAGGTCTGGTTGCATAATCAGGCACAAATTTCGTATTGGCAAAAAGACAGTAAAATCGGAGCCTTGGATTCGTATAACAGTGGCTTGCCTGCCGTTATGGATTTCACCTTACATGACGCCATCATGCAAGCGTTCAATGAACGAAATCAAGGGTGGGACCAAGGAATGGCTCGTATTTATGAAAATTTCGTGAACGACTTTGTTTATGAAAATCCCAATAATTTGTTGGTGTTTATGGAAAATCACGACACCAAGCGCTTCAATGAATATTGTCCGAACCTGGCCGATTATAAACTAGCGCTTACCTTGATTGCCACTACCCGAGGCATTCCACAAATCTATTATGGTTCTGAAATTGGCATGAAAGGCTCAAAAGATGCAGGGGACGCCGACATCCGAAGAGATTTTCCGGGCGGATGGGATACCGACACCCTCAATGCATTTTATGCGCAAGAGGATGTCCGA
>JBJTWL010000065.1:0-2765 GCA_046081745.1 Flavobacteriales bacterium
ATGGAACAAAATACCCTTAGTTTAGCGCAATTACAACAAACGTCCTACCTGAAAATACTTCAGAGCTATGAGGCGCCTGAAAAAAAATAACATGAAAAAAACATCTACCATCGAACTTTCCGTGGCATTGAACGAAAACAATGTTCCAGAAACCATCCAATGGTCTGCGGCCGACAGCGGGCATAAAGACGCCCCTACTAAAGCCTTTTTCTTGTCCCTCTGGGATGCTAAAGAAAATAACACCTTGCGCATTGACTTGTGGACCGAAGACATGACCGTGGATGAAATGAAACAATTCTTCCATCAAACCTTATTGACGATGGCAGACAGTTTTGAAAAAGCTACGGGTGAAGGTAACATATGTGAAGACTTGCGCGACTATTGTTATCATTTCGCGGATAAAATGAATATACTGCCGAGGGAATGATCTTAGAAAAACTTCATACTAAACATGAGGATACGGTTAAGTATTTTTTAGCCGATGGAACCTTATTAAACGATCGAATTGGAACAGAAATCCTGATTCAATATACAGGAAACATCGTGTGCAGGAAATGCAGTAAATCTACCAACAAATCCTTTGGTGAAGGATTCTGTTACACCTGCTTTTTATCTGCACCAGAGGCCAGTCCGTGCATCTTGCACCCGGAATTGTGTGAAGCCCATTTGGGGAAAGGACGGGATTTAGTGTACGAAGAAAAAAACCACAACCAACCGCATTACGTGTATCTGGCGGCTACGGACCAAGTAAAAGTGGGCGTAACGCGCGTAACACAAATTCCCACCCGTTGGATTGACCAAGGCGCTCGCGAAGCCATCATCTTAGCGGAAACTCCGAACCGTTACCTTGCCGGGGTGATTGAGGTCGCGCTTAAAGAAACGTACAGCGACAAAACCAATTGGCAAAACATGTTGCGGGATATTCAAGAGCAATCGATTGATTTGGTGGAAGAGAAATGGAATTTATTGGACCAATTGCCAGAGGACATTGGGCAATATTTCACCGAGGAAGAAACCTTGTATACGTTTAATTATCCCGTGTTGGCATATCCAGAAAAAGTCGCCTCATTAACCCTCGACAAAGAACCGCGAGTAAGCGGCCAACTCACCGGAATTCGTGGGCAATATTTATATATAGACCATTATTTAGTATTAAATATTCGTAGGCATACCGGCTATGAAGTAGAATGGAAATGATATGATTCGGATCATCCGTGCCTTCCTTGATTTGTTTTACCCCCTGGTTTCGAAAATCTTCGACAAAACCACCTATTACTATGCGGTCGCTGGATCTACTAATTTAGTCTTGGGATGGGCATTGTTTTGGGTGCTTGACCATTGGATTATAAACAGTAAAACCATAGAAGTGCCTTTATTTGAGCACCCGGTGCACAGTTACACGGTAATTGCGGCGATTTGTGGAGTCTTTAGCTTTTTATTTGGGTTCCTGATGATGCGCTACGTGGTGTTTACCGAAAGTCAATTAAAGGGTCGGGTACAGTTCTTCCGCTATGGATTGAGCGCCTTAATTTCTGCGACTGTCAACTGGATCCTCATTAAACTCATGGTGGACACCTTTGCGTGGAATGCTTCGCTTTGCAATGTTTTTGCCTCGATAGTGGTGGTCACGATTAGTTACTTTCTGCAGCGGAAGTTTTCGTTTAGGTAGGGGAAAAGTTATTAAATACTTAATTTTATCCTACCCGCTGATACACCTCATCCAATTGCTTGGAAACGGCTGCATAACTAAAATGCGCGAGTGCGTAGGCACGAAGCGAATTCGCATCGAAAGATTTACCATTTAAGATCGCCATCATCGCTTGGGTGAGTTGCTCCTCGTTGCGCGGCTCGACCAAGAGGCTATTTTCCGCATGCGCAAATTCAGGTATACCATTGACAGCCGTTGCAATTACCGGAACCCCGCTCATCCACGCTTCAGGGATCACGCAGGGGAAATTTTCGAAATTGCTAAACAAGACCAAGGCCTTGCAACTGTGCAAAAACGTTGCGATTTCTTGGGTTTCCATGGTTCCATGAAAAAACACGAAACGGTCCAGCAAACCCAATTCGTTGGCCAAGGCTTTTGCCTGCGTAGCATCCCCATCGGTGATGATGTGAAATTCAAAGTCTTGCCGCGTTATTGATAATTGCTTCACCGCGCGCAACATCCCGTGAACATTCTTTGCGGCCTCATATAAGGTGGAAATATGAACAAAACGATTGCTGGCAATTGATTCGTTCGGTAGTTTAAATATCTCCTCCATCACAACATTTGGCAACACCTGATACGAGGTTCCGGCCAAGGTTTTAATGCGTTCTCCCAAATTGGCACTCACCGGTAGAATCAATTTGGCATGCTGATACACTAGAATCATTCGCTTAAGCATCCACTTAGGATAAGCGTTTGGTCCGTCATGCAAGCCACTCGCGTGCTCCGTGATCACAAGCGGTGTTCTTCGAAAATGCCGTTTAACCAATAATCCCAAGGGAAAAACAACATTCAAGTGCAGCACATCGGGTTCACCAGCCAATTGACGGTATATCTGCGCACCCAAGGCTACAGCCTTTTTATACCGATTATATTGAACAAGACGCTTGAAAAAACCTTTGGCTCTAGGGTAATACACCCGCAGTTCCGTCAAGTTTTCTCGGGATGTTTTATCTACTAAAAGCTCTCCTCCTTCTCGGGAATGAACTGAAAGCGTGGTTACATAATGGGCGATAGATGCAGCCTCTGCATGCTTTTGAATGAAATTTCCTAACGT
>JBJTWL010000066.1:0-11722 GCA_046081745.1 Flavobacteriales bacterium
TGGTTCTGTTCCAGTGAAATTCTCTTGATCGTTCCATCCATCTACAGTAAACTTATACTCATACGCTCCAGGAGCCAAGGGTAAGGTAACTTCCCATAGGGAACCAGAAGTGTTAACCATTGGGTTACATGAACCACACCAACCGTTAAATGAACCATTAACGAATACACCATTTGTGGTGTTACCAACATATTGCGCCATGTCCACACGGAACGTTACGTTGTAATTTGCCACAGGGATCAACTGGGTGCGGTTGTATACAAATCTCCAGAATCCAGGACCAAAATTGATGTCCAAGGTCATGGTATTACCACCATTACTAATGTTCGCCATGTAAACAATGGTATCAGCTGCATTTGCCGGATTATTAATTTCAGCACCGTTAATCACTTTAGCTAAGCCCATGTGCGCCCCCAATCCATATACAGAAAGCGTGTTGTTTGTTCCGTCATACGCATAGGTAGCTGCATTTGATCCATTGTGCGGAGCAACTGGCGTTCCACAAGCTTCTGGATTAGCACCTTGCCATCCTTCTAACCACGTTTGACCATCCATGTAATGCATCATGGTTCCATTCGCATTGAAAGTAATTGAATCATCAAACAAACATGCTCTTGTGGTAATATCTCCTACTGAGTTAGACCACCAAGAAGTGTTTCCTAAACCAGGACCAACACCTAATGCAGCGGCCTGATTTGCAAGTTTCCATGTACCTACAACCTGTGCGTTGAAGGCCATTGGAAGCAAAAGAAAAAGTAATAATTTTTTCATAACATTAAAATAATTTAAGGGTTGTATGGGGTAAATATAGTAATTTTTACAATAAGCCTAAAATAATTCAAATTATTTCAAAATCAACAACTTAATGCCCTAATTGAAAAATACCGATCCATTCTTGGTCCCGATGCTGAAATTGAATTTACCCGGTTCGAATATCCACTCCCCTGCTTCATTCACAAACATCAGGTCTTCTTTGAGCAAAGTGAATCGTACTGTAACTGTTTGTCCAGCAGGTATTTTTACTTTTTGAAAGCGTTTTAATTGTTCACCAGCCGGTACCATACTCGCGAATTCATCGCCAACATACAGCTGAACCACCTCATCTATTTCGCGATTGCTTTGATTGATCACATCCACAGTAATTTCCCAAGGCGTATTCCCACTGAATACCTCATTGCTTTTTAAATGCTCATAGCTGACGTCTCCATAATGTAATCCAAACCCAAAAGGCCATTCTGGATTAAATGCATTAAAGTCGCCTACATTGGAGCGGTCCACGCTTCGAGGACGGTCATAAAACTCTGTAACACCATCAAATTTAGGATAGGTATATGGCAGCTTGCCACTAAAGTTTTGTTCACCTGACAACAACTCCACTAAAGCCTCCGCCCCATAGTCTCCGGGTAAATAGCTTTGAACAATGGCTCCAGCAGGGTCAACAATGTCTCGAATAATACGAGGCCGACCCTCCACCAATACGATAATTACATTTTTGTGCTTTGCATAGGCCATTTTAGCCAATTCAAGCTGTTTGGAGTCTAAGTGCAAACTGCGAATATCGCCGGGTTTTTCTGTCCCTGGGAGCTCTCCCAAGCACAAAATCACGGTTTCAACCTCATCCAATTTTTGAATATAATCTTCAAGTGCCACAAACCTTGATTGTTCGATCTCTTTGTCTTTATACAGTTCAACCCCTTTTGAAAAGAGGCATTGGTCCCCATATTTTCCTTGCATTGCCTGTACAATGGTTTTACATCCCTTCGTATTAAATGACGTATCTATCCCCTGCCAAGTATGCGACCATGCTCCGTTTAGCGCATTCAAATTATCGGCACAGGGACCGGCAATTAAAAACTTAGTGCTTATTTTTAAGGGAAGTATCCCATTGTTTTTCAACAGGGTAATCGATTCTAATGCGGCTTGTTTTGATGCATTTTTATGCTGTATGGAACCAAAGGCTGTATAATTTGAAAGTTCGGGTTGGTGTAGGTCAAATAAGCCAACAGCTTCTTTGGTGCGGTTTATTCGATTCACTGCATCATCTAATCTCGCAGACGTAATGTTGCCGTCTTTAACGGATTGCAACATGAGATCACAATAGGTTTTATAGTCTGGAGAAAGTGGTACCATACTCATGTCTACGCCTGCGTTAAACGCTTGTTCATACGCTGTTTTTAAATCCGGTGCCACCCTATGTACTGTATGCAGCATGTTAAAATCCTCCCAATCGGAAACTGCAAATCCAGGAAATTTCCACTCGTCTTTCAGGGTGTGTTGAATTAGGGATTTATTGACATGACCTGGAATGCCATTTACTGTTCCACTGTTGATCATTACCGTTTGAGCGCCCGCTTGAACGGCTGCTTTAAACGAAGGCAAATACAACTCCTTCATATACTTGTCTGGAATCCAGGCAGGGGTGCGATCTCGCCCACTGGCAGCAGCACTATACCCAACAAAGTGTTTCATGCAAGAGAGCACATGAACTGAATCAATTGCACGCGGGTTTGTTCCCTGATATCCTTTTATAATAGCTGCTCCCATCACGGATGCCAAATAGGGGTCCTCGCCCAAGGTTTCAAAGGTTCTTGACCACAGTGGGTTTCTCCCCAAATCTAACACGGGTGAAAAATTCCAAGGAATACCTGAAGCTCTCGTTTCATAGGCAGTAATTCTACCAAATTCTTGAGCCAAGGTTGGATTCCAAGTGGCTGCTAGACCAATTTCTTGAGGGAATAATGTTGCTCCTTGGGTATAATTAACCCCATGAATCGCGTCTATCCCATAAAGTACTGGAACTTTTATCCTTCCCGAAGAATAATACGCATGAATTGTTTGTGTAATTTCTTTCCATTGTGCCCGGCTTAAGGTATGCCAACTTACATTCAAAATTGATCCAACCTTGTATTTCACTAAGGCCTCCGTAAGTTTATTGGTGTCTAATTTAAGCGGAACCAAGGTTCTCCCTTGTGCATCCGTTTGAGCCACGGCATCTAAGGTTATTTGACACGTTTGGCCTACCTTTTCTTCCAGGGATAAGTTGGTACGGGTAATAACCTGTTCATTTCTTGTAACTACACAAGAAGTTAGCGCCCCAAGGCACAAAAAAAACAAGCATTTTTTCATCGCACTTTACTATTGAAAAACACGCACATAATCCACATACATGGTTTGTGGTAGTTGTGTGGTAGCATCTGGACTTCCGGGCCAATTTCCTCCAACAGCTACATTAAAAATCAGAAAATAATTTTCTTGAAATTCTGCCAATTGTGCAGGGGTTGTACTTAGCGTATTGTATACCACATTATCGACCAACCAAGTAATACTGTTTGCATTCCACACGATGGAAAACACATGAAATTCATCAGCAAACACGCCTGAATTCAAGGTATAACTGTCCCCGTATTGTGCATGTGAACCGTTATCGCTCCAATGCGCTGTTCCATGTACTGTTCGATCATTATTCCCCGCGCCACCAATCATTTCCATAACATCTATTTCACCGCATGCAGGCCATCCAACAGAGGTAATGTTATCCCCAAGCATCCACAAGGCTGGCCAAATCCCTTGTCCTTTTGGCAAGGCCGCACGAATGTCAATTCTTCCGTATTTCCATGATTGAGTTCCTTGTGTTTTTATGCGGCTAGAGGTGTAGTTTTGTCCACCCATTGCTTCTTGTTTTGCTGTAATTTGTAACACTCCTCCTGACACTACTGCATTTTGATTGGTGTAGTATTGAAGTTCGTTGTTTCCCCAGCCAGAATTACCAGTTCCTATATCATAAACCCAGTCTGCCGAAAGTGCATTCCCATTAAATTCATCATGCCAAACCAAGGTATACCCGTTATAACTTATAGGGCTTGTTGGGCCACTAGTAGGAGCACCGGTTCCTCCTAAATTTAGATTTATTTCAAACACATCTGTTTCCGAAATAAAATGTTCAGCGGTGGTGTAGGCAACTGTTTTGACTGAGTATTCACCGGAGGTAGAATAAGTATGTGTTGCCACACCGGAATTCGATTTAATCATGGTAGAATCTCCATTTTCATAGAACGTGAAAATGTAAAAATTTGCTGAATCTGCATGCGCATTGACATCTACCGTAGCTGAATTAATATCCAGGTTAACCTGCAGATTCGAAGGTAAAACTATATCCTTAGGTATATAATTATCCTTTTGACAAGCAGCCAAAATAACTAAAATGGAAAGTAACATAACTAAATTTTTCATAATCTTATTATTCAGTTTTTAATTTAAGATACCAATTCAATCCCCCCAAATGATGCCCATATTGTAAAAACATTGTGGAGTCTGTTAATTCCAAAATACGATAGGTATTAACCCCTGTATACATTCCTATAAACGCACCATTGGAAATAGTTATCGTATTTTCAGGCCCCTCAACTAAATTCCAAGAGTGATCCATTTGATTCGGATAAGGTGCTGTAAAATCCGCGAGGTTCATAAAGGCCCCAGGAAAACTAGCCGCAATTGAATTGTGGACATATACATCTCCATTGGTGATCATATCAAACTTAAAAGCATTTAAATGAAATACATATTTATCGTTATACAATCCACAGCCCGGTTTTTCATTGGCTCCGGCTGCCCACCACTCCGGTGTTGGCCCGAGTGGGCTTTCCGGATCTGGACCAACGCCCAAGTGACCACTCAACACAGAATCTACAACCCACGTTTTATAACCTGGGCCACCGGCTCCTCCGGTTAGTTTGTTGTAAAACGGATTATCGAGTAAGGATAAATCGGTTTGAGCGATTACCACTTGCTGTGTAGAGGATCTGCTCCCGCCTTTGTTAAATACCGTAAGCGTGATGGTGTAAGTACCTGCATAGGGATAGGTTGCAGAAGCAGAAGCACCTTCACCTTTCATGCCATTACCAAAATCCCAACGACAAACCAAATTCGGATTACTGGCTGTAAGCAAAATAATATTGGCATTAGAATCAGAAGGAACTGCGGTAAATGCAGCATCCGATTGGCTTGGCGGATCACCCAAGGTGGGACGAACTTTCTTACACGAAAATAAGGCAGTACATGCCAAGAGTAAAATGATAAGGTTATTTTTCATGGTTGATGCGATTAATATCCTGGGTTTTGTGGCCAACGACCTCCCGCTAAATCTATTTCTACTTGTGGAATTGGGAATACTTCATGTTTTCCCACTATGAAACCTGGAATAGCTGTTGCTGCTTTTCCAGTTCTTACTAAATCAAAAAAGCGATGTCCTTCACCTGACAATTCAAAGCGGCGCTCATTGTAAATCTTATCCAAAGAATTTACGGAAACTCCTGGGATTGAAACGCGAGAGCGAATCTGATTCACATAAGTTTGGGCCACGGAAGTATTTCCTAAATGATAATTTGCTTCGGCAGACATCAACAAAACATCTGCATATCGAATCGCTCGATAATTTACTGGACTGGTCAAATCGTTATCGGGTAAGCCGATTTCACCTTGACGTTTGATGTATTTATTGTTGTAGAAGCCCGTGTGACCTCCTGCACCAATGGCATACGTAATTGCACTTGGATTTGGTTGTGCCGCGATGAAGGCCTCTATATCCAAGATGGTTGCTCCACGACGAGGGTCTCCTGCAGGGAAAAAGTCATACAGGTCTTGGGTTGGTAAGTTATAGCTGTTTCCGTCACCGTAAACCGGGCCATTATATTGACGAATACCTTGAAATCCAGGTGCAGCGTTACCTTCTAAGCACACTAAACATCCATAGCCACCACCTTCTAACCCCGTATATTGTATATCAAAAACAGTTTCAGCGTTGTTTTCGTGCGCCACATCGAACAGTTCTGTATAGGAAGGGTGAAGGCTATACAATCCGCTATTGATAACCAAATCAAACATTTCATCGGCCTCACTCCATTTACTTTGATATAAATACACCTTACCTAACAGCGCTTGAGCCGCTCCTTTCGTAGCCCTGCCTTTTTGGCTTGCCAAGGTATTTAACACAGGATATGACTCTTTTAAATCTTTTTCGATCTGGGCATAAACCTCGGCTTTCGGTGATCGATCAATTGTGCGTACTTCCTCGATTCCCAAACGCTTGTCAATGACCAAGGGAACGTCACCAAAGAACTTCACGAGTTCAAAATAATAGTATGCCCTCAAAAATTTAGCTTCCGCCAAAATATGCGCTTTTTCAGGGAAATCGATGTTGTCTTTATTTTCCAAAATATAGTTCGCTCTCGAAATCCCTACATAATTCCACCGAAAAACACTGCGTAAATCATTATTTACTCCCCCGTGCGTCATTGCATCGATTTGGTGAAGTCCTTGAGAATCGTTGGCGCTTTCCCCTCCAGCGATTGCATTATCCGAGGCAATTTCTCCAATCCAAAGTGACATGAATGAAGTTTGCAGCAAATCATACGCACCAATTAAGGCTCGGTCATAATCTTCCGGAGTTTTAAAATAATTTTCGGCATCTTGGGTATATGGCGGATCTACCGTTAGGAACTTTTTACATGAAAAAATTCCAACCAACACCAAGCTCAAAATCAACAAACGTTTAATATTTTTCATCGATTAAAATTTAAATTGTAATCCTACCATAACGGTTTTTGCTTGCGGGTATAATCCATAATCTACTCCCGCAGACAGTGCACTAGTTGACCCTAAATCTGGATCATATCCCATGTATCGGGTTAACGTTAACAAGTTATTTGCCGCTAGATAAACTCGCAATTGTTCCATTTTGATTTTACGCAACCAATCTTTAGAAAACGCATACCCAACTTGTAGGTTTCTCAAACGTAAGAAAGAACCATCTTCTACATAAAACGAGGAAAACACATTATTGCGTGTGGGCTCTGTAGTTTGGCGCGGTACATCAAAGGAACTTTCTGATCCCACCCAACGATCAATCACATAACTCATTTGATTGGCATACGGTTGTTGACGCTCGTAATTACGGATGATTTCGTTGCCTATAGACGCGTAAAAATTTGCAGAAATATCAAACCCTTTGTAGCTTCCCGAAAGATTGAAGCCCATTGTGAAATCAGGAATTGCCGAACCTAAATAGGTTTTATCGCTATCATCTGTAAAGCTAATGACGCCATCTCCATCTTGATCCACGAAAATTAAATCTCCCGGTTTTGCGCCTTCTTGAACTACCGTTGCATTATCGATCTCTTCTTGGGATTGATAAACTCCTGCGGTTTGATAGCCAAAGAAATATCCGATTTCATACCCTTTCTGAAAACGTGTAGCTACATCCCCACCGACGCTAAAAGCAGCACCCGGTAAATAATCAACCCCCGTTGGAACTGCGGTAACCTTGTTGTTCACTGCTGTAAAGTTCCAATTTGCTTCATAAAGGAAATCTTTAGTTCGATCCGAACGATATCCGAGTTCAAGTTCCCACCCTTTATTAGAAACATTACCTGCGTTGATTACCGGTGGGTATCCCCCTGGGCCATAAGACCCCATTAAGGCTGAAACATCCGGTTGAAACAACAAATCATACGTGTTCTTTATAAAGTAATTGGTAGTAAAGGAAAGCTTCTTCCAAAATGAAAGATCTAGGCCAATATTTAATTGACGAGTTGTTTCCCATTTCAAATCTGGGTTGGCAGGACGTCCAATAGCAACACCTTGCGTAATGACATCATCAAACACATAAACCCCTTCTCCATTGAGTAACGCTCGGTATGCGAAATTTGGAATCTGATCATTTCCAGATATCCCGTAGCTTACTCTTAATTTGCACAAATCAATAGGTTTGAATTTGAAGAACTTTTCTTCGGAAATCAACCAGCCCGCAGACATGGAAGGGAACGTTCCAAAGCGGCTGTTAGGTCCGAATTTACTGGAACCATCTCTACGTACGACCATGGATACCAAATACTTCTCTTTGAAACCGTACTCAGCACGAAGAAAAGTAGAAACCAAGCGCTCAGTGAATTCCCAAGAACCGGTATTGTTTAAATAACCTCCTTGTGTCGTATTGGCAGAAATATCCGCATAATTCACATCGTTATTGGGAACCCCGTAAGCCACGCCGTTCAATGACTTTCCGTCGCGCTGAAAAATGGTAACCCCAGCTGTTGCTTTAACCTGATGATCTGTTTTAAACACTTGATCATAATTAACGAAGCCTTCGTATGATAAATCACTAAAGGTATTTCGTTCTTCATAAATGGCAGCGCCTCGGTCAATTTCGAATCCGGGTGTAAGTTCAACGGTAGGCGATTCTAATTGGGCATTTAGTGCCGTGTTTGCATATTTTCCATCGCCATACCATACTAACGGAGAGAACACTTTAGAATCAACTAAAGAGACATTGTAATTGAAGCGATTCGTAACGGTTAAGTATGAAAGTGGTTTGTAAACAAATTCTTCTTTTCCCACAAATTTTTGCGCTTGATTCCAGTTGTACGTGTTCATGATTTGTGCCACCGGATTAATAATGTCACTTACCTCCTCCATGTAGGAGTAGTTTCCGAGTGGGGAAATTACTGGTTCAGTGGGAAATGCATTAATTGCGTTATATAATACCGACCCAATACCATTTTCCGGAAGGGTATTTCTACCTTCTGTAGAGAATAAAAGCACTGAATTCAGTTTTAGTTTATCGGATAGGTCGGTTGAAAAATTAAGCCGTGCATTGTAGCGATCAAAATGCGATTTAGACCCTCCAACAATACCATCCTGATTAAAATAACCCAAGCCAATGGAGTATCGCGTATTTAAGGTACCTCCATTCAATGAAATATTATGACTTTGTACTGGGGATCGAGTAAATACTTGATCTTGCCAATCTGTACCTTTACCCACGTTTACGTTATCAAAGGGCATGGCTTGTCCCCCCATAGCAAACATTTCATTTTTTATTACTGCGTACTCATCCGCGTGTAATAAATCTAATTTTTTAGAAGTCTCCTGTAAGCCAAAATACCCATTATACTCAATGGTCGGTTTACGGTTTATAGCCCCATTTTTTGTTTCAATGAGCACCACACCATTCGCGGCTCTTACCCCATAAATACCTGCCATGGCATCTTTTAACACCGTAATAGATTTTATATCAGACGGATTTAGTGCATTTAGACCTTGTGAATCGTAAACAATCCCATCTACTAAAATTAAGGGGTCGTTATCCCCAAAGGTGCCAAGACCTCTGATCCGTATATTGGCGCTTCCTCCGGGAGACCCAGAATTCGTAGAGATATTCACACCAGCCATCTGGCCTTGTAAGGCTTGATCCATACGCGCCATATTCATTTTTTCAATGTCTTCCCCATCCACCTTAGAGGTTGCCCCCGTAATCGTTTTATTTTTTGCTTCGCCATATCCGATAACTGTAATTTCCTTTTTATCAGAAAACTCAGGCCTCATGGTAATATTAAGGTTTTGTTCTCCCGGCCCTACAACCACCTCTTGGGTTTGATAGCCATAAATAGTAATCGTTAATGTAGTAGTGATTGTGTCTTTTAATTGAATTGAAAACAATCCATCATTTGCTGTTAAGGCATTCGCCTTAGGAGATTTGGAAGAAATCTTCGCAAACCCTAAGGGTTCATTTACGTCGTTTACTACCTTACCCGAAACCAACCTCATTTGGCTGAATCCTATCGCCGTAAAAATAAAGGTCAAAAGTAAAAATCCTATTCTCATTGTTTTCTTTTAAAATTACTTTGTGGGGAGTTTCCTCCCCACGCACTAAGTAAAAACTAACTGTTCAACTGTTTTGATATCAATTGAATGGTAAATATAAGTATATTATTGTATTTTTTACAATATCTAAACAATTCCATTACATTTTAAAAATCCAGTCGTTTTGCTCAAGCCTTTCCAATTCATTTTCCGCATCAAAGGAAAATAGGTTGGCCGGTCTATGCTTCACGTTGGTTTGTTTTTCGGTATGTTTTATCAAGGGGATCCCTTTTATTTTCTTTCTAAAGTTTGCCTTATCGAACGGTATTCCATTCACATATTCGAACAGTTGTTGAAATTCATTCAGAGTAAATTTTTCCGGGAGTAATTCAAAACAAATTGGTTCGATGGACAATTGTCTCTTCAACCGGTCGAACGTGGCGTCTAAAATTTCATTGTGATCAAACGCTAAATCGCCAACTTCTATAACGGGTTCCCATTTTACTTCGTTGGCCCAAGATGAGGCTTTAATGGAAAATTCTTCAATTCGAACTAGGGCAAAATAAGCAATGGTAATTACACGACCTTGGGGGTGGCGAGAAGGGCTACCAAAGGTGTGTGCTTGGTGCATTTGGATGTTAGTTAGTCCGGTAAGTTCACGAAGGATTCGTTCCGCTGCGTTCGGTAAATCTTCATCCGGGTAGACAAGATCGCCTGGAATTGCCCAATAATCCATATATGGATCGACAGAACGTTTTATAAGAAGTGTTTTAATTTTACCTTCTGAATACCCAAATATCAAACAGTCTACAGAAAATGCAGAACTGAAAAAATCAGAAAAATCTATTTTATACATTGAGGCTATTAATGTGCTGTATCAGAAGTGTCTAATTGTGTAATTCCTTGTTTTTTCAACATCCGACTAACAGTCCACGCAAAAAAAGCTAAATACAAAAAGCAAAGTACACCAATCCAATAAGAACTTTGAATGCCGATGGACTTTACAGATCCGAGTGAAGCTTGCCATTGAGATACGAAGCCCCCTCCCATAATCATCATAATCATTAGGCTAGACGCAGCATTTGTTTTCTCATTGAGTCCTGCGATCCCCAAGGTAAAAATACATGGCCAAAGGGTAGAGCAAAACAATCCAACCGAAATAAAAGCAAACACACTGACCATACCACTGGCAAAAATACCAATCATAAGCGCACCGGCTCCTAACATGGAATAGACAATTAATTGACGTACCGGGTTTCCACCTGTAAATGCTTCTGCTACCATAAGTAAAATAACCAAAAACAAATAGGGATAGAATTGAGCAACATTGTGTCCGGCAATGTAATTTGCAAGCATAAAAATTGAAAAAGCCAAAAACGGAAGTAACATAGAAAGGCGTTGTTTTATCTCTGCTCCAACATTAAATGCACCTGCTGCAGAAGCCCAACGACCAATCATTAAACTCGCCCAGAACAAGGAAACAAACGGAGTGATTTCTTGCTCTTCCTTACCTAATTTCAATTTCATAAATTCAGGAAGATTACTCGCGGTAGAGACTTCAACCCCAACGTATAAAAAAATCGCAATCATAGCTAAAATCACTTGTGGTTTTTTAACCACAGCAACGATAGAAACACGCTCTGTAGTCGTAGTTCCTTCCTCTTCAATCTGATCAGGAACACTCGAAAACTTAAAAAATATAGCCGCTAAAATAAAGGTTGCACCCAAGACTAAATAAGGGATTTTAACCGCTGAAAGTTCCAGGCTTGTTGAACCTGTGCCGGCCATTCCAAAAATTGCAAATGAAACTAATACGGGCCCGATGGTTGTACCCACATTATTAATGCCTCCGGCCAAGCTCAACCGTAAATTACCGGTAGAGGGATCACCCATATTAATTGCCAACGGATTGGCTGCAATTTGTTGAAGTGCAAAGCCAATACCAACGGTAAACAAGCCCCCCAACAATAAGGAAAAGGAAGACTCATTTGCGGCCGGTATAAATAACAAGGTGCCTAATGCAGAAATGACTAGACCCAAGGCAAGCCCCTTTCGGTAGCCTAAAATTTTAAGTAAATCCTTTTTT
>JBJTWL010000067.1:0-8877 GCA_046081745.1 Flavobacteriales bacterium
AAAAATGCAGATCGATTAAACTTAGTTGGTTTAACAAAATCGGTGAATGAATTGGCCAACAATGCAAGAAACAACAAACTAACACCTGAGGATATTCAAGGAGGAACGTATACCATCACCAATGTAGGTACCTTCGGAAATGTCATGGGAACACCAATCATTAATCAACCACAAGTTGCCATATTAGCCCTTGGAGCTATTCGAAAAGTTCCAGCGGTCATTGAAACCCCAGAAGGTGATTTTATTGGTATACGTCATAAAATGTTTTTATCGCACTCGTATGATCACCGTGTTGTAGATGGTGCCTTGGGGGGCCAATTTGTGCGACGAGTTGCTGATTATTTAGAACAATTTGATGTAGATCGAAAATTTTAACTATCTTAACCAACTAAAAAATATTTTTTTATGAAAAAGCTGAGCGTTGTTTTTTCATTATTTTGCTTACCGCTAATTGCACAAATGAATGAAGCGGAGGTAAAATCTATGATTAAAAATACCGATGAATCGCAATTAGTTATTGAATCTTCTAGATTTTTACAAGAGAATTTTTTTCATTTCGCGGACCTTGTCACCGATAAGTTGCTATTATTCGATGCTAAAAACGGAAATTACAACTATCGTAAAGGGTTCATATTATTAGGTATGAACAAATCCCCAGAGGTTGCACTCAAACATTTGGAAATTGCTTCTGCTAAAACCGAAATCAACTACGATATTTATTCGCCCAATGAAACGTCTGCTCCCAAAGACGTATATTACTACTTAGGTGTTTGTCATCATCGTTTGGGCAATTTAGACAAAGCCATTTCGTATATTAATCAGTTTATTTCAGAATCTCAAAAAGGGTCAACGCTATTACCTTTAGCAACCATACGCCTAAACCAATTAAATGCTGCAAAAAAACTAAGTGACAAGCCAAACGCCGGTATCGCTTTAGCTGAGATCAATACGATTTTTAATGAAACAGCCCCGCTTATTTCTGCGGACGGAAAATCCCTTACTTACTCATCATCCAAGCCCCTATCTAATAACAGCTCTGCCGCTTATGTGGAACCCATGTTTAATGAGTTACCGTCAGACATATATCAACTTGTCATGAACCGTACTGGAACTTGGTCAAGTACTACCGGTTTCGCTGCAAACGATGATAAAACCGATGAAATCATTAGTGGTATATCAATGAATGAGCGTTCATTCTGTTATTCGAGCTGGAATGACCCCAACGTGTATTACTCAGAATTTTCAAACGGTACTTTTTCAAAAGGAAAAGCCTTAAGTTTTACAGTAAATAATGGGAAGGAAAAAACGGCGCCATACCACACTCAATTGACAATTAGCGCTGATGGTAAAACCGCTTATTTTGTGTCTAATGCCCTCAGTGGCAAGGGCGGTTGGGATATATTTACCAGTGAAAAAATTGGAGATTCTTGGTCAGAAGCAACGAACATAGCCATGATTAATACCGAGGCCGATGAAATGTCACCCTTTATTTCCTTGGACGGCAAAACACTTTACTTTGCTTCAAACAGTGGGGCGAGTATTGGTGGTTACGATATTTTTAAAGCCACCAAAGATGAAAACGGAATGTGGTCAAAACCAACCAACCTTGGGACTTCCGTGAATTCCTTTTCTGATGAAGTTAACTTTAGCCTCACGGCGAATGGAACCACAGGATATGTAGCTTCAAACCGAGTTGGATCAATTGGACTATATGACATTTATCAAGTTAGTCCTTCTGAAACTCCCTCAGGGTTGGCTGTATTAAACGGACGTATAGTTAATACCAAAGGAAATCCGATTCCTGAACAATCATACATAACCATACGATGCACGAATTGTAGCAATACCACTGAGGTATTGTTGAGCCCAAGAATGCGCGATGGTGTTTTCATAAGCTCACTCGAAAAATGTAAAGAATATGAATTGGCCTATTATTATGGTCCGTTAACTAAAAAACCGTATAAAAATAAATTCAATACCTCCTGTAACAATGAATTTGAATTGATCAGTAAAAAAGTACTGATTATCGATGAAGACTCTAAAATTATTCCATTCCCAAGCTATGAAATCAAGGGTGTAGTGGTTGATATTGAGACAGGTAATCCGATCGAAAACGCCGTTGTTAATTTAAGCATTGATGGTAAAGGAGATAAAGTTTACACCGGCAATAATGGTTTATACCACAGCGAGTTGATTGCTTCCTATGAGTATGAATCACACGTTGCTGGGGACCTCATGGTCAATGCTGAAGGCTATCTTTCGTCTTCGGCAAAAGTAAATTCAGATTTGTTGGATGACTCCGTAGTCACTGTTAACTTCAAACTTGAGGCTACTCAAAAAGGATTTATCGGTCCATATTTTGTGAATTACCAATTCGATCGGTACCATTTAACAGATTACTCTAAAAATAAACTTAAAGAAGTAATCAAGGTAATGAATGATAACCCAAGCCTCAGCATTGAAATTAGGTCACATACCGATAGTCGAGGTAGCAAAGCGTATAATCAGCGCCTTTCAGAGATGAGAGCAAATACAGCGATGGAATATATCAAGGGCTTCGTCGTGAATCCAGAACGTATTTCGGCCAAAGGATATGGTGAAACTGAATTACTTAAGCCGTGTGGTGACGGCGTAAGTTGCTCAAATGAAGATCATCTAGCAAATCGACGAACCGAGTTTATTATTATGAAATAAAATTTAATGCGGTTATCCCTTACAAAACCTCTTTGTTTTTTTGACCTCGAAACTACTGGAACTCAACTTACTAAAGATCGCATTGTACAACTGGCTGCAGTAAAATTACATCCAAACGGAAGTAAGGAATCAGCCAACTATATAATAAATCCTGAAATCAATATCCCTGAGGAAATTGCGGCAATACATGGGATTACGAACGAAATGGTTAAGAATGCCCCTAAGCTTTCCGATATCGCCGAAGAAATCATTCAATTCATCGGAGAATCAGATTTAGCGGGATACAACTCCAATAAATTCGACATTCCCTTCATGGTGGAAGAATTCTATCGGGTTGGGCACCCCTTTCCAATGGAAGGTCGGAATTTCGTAGATGTACAAAACATCTTCCATAAAATGGAACAACGCACCCTTGCTGCAGCCTATCAGTTTTATTGCGGTAAACCCATGGAAAATGCACACGATGCCCTTTACGATACCGAGGTGACGCTTGATGTATTCTTAGCACAATTAGATCGTTACGAACAATTGGGGTCCGATATTCCTTCACTCGCCACATTTTCAAGTAATAGTCCAATGGGTGCGGTGGATTTTGCCGGAAGATTAGCGAAAAATCCAGCCGGTGAAATCATGTACAATTTTGGTAAACATAAAGGAAAAACAATTGAAGCGGTTATGAAAATCGAACCCGGGTATTACGGATGGATGCTGGATGCAGATTTTCCTTTTCAAACCAAGGATTGTTTGCGCGCGGAGGTGGCTCGAATTAAAGCTTCAAAGGAATCTCCAGACGAATCCAGTTTTCAAGATAAATTAAATCAACTTTCGTCGAAATTCAATAAATAATGAAAATCATCTGTATCGGCAGAAATTATGCGGACCATGCTGCAGAAATGAAGGCGGAACTCCCGAGTAACCCCGTATTCTTCATGAAGCCCGATACCGCACTCTTGAAAGATAACGTGTTCTATTTACCAGGATTCACCAACGAAATTCATTATGAATGTGAACTCGTGGTGAAGATTGATCGTGTAGGCAAACACATCGATACAGCGTTTGCTCATAAATATTACAGCAGTGTTGGGCTTGGAATAGATTTTACCGCCCGTGACCTTCAAGCGGAATGCAAAGCCAAGGGACTCCCTTGGGAAATAGCAAAAGCCTTCGACCAAAGCGCCGTGGTTTCCTCCCAATGGATTCCAATTACGCCTGAAGCGTTTAACTCCTTATCCTTTGAGTTTTATCAAAATGGTGCACTTAAACAGCATGGAAATCCCACCATGATGCTATTTAATATTGATCAAATTATAGGTTATATTTCTAAATATATCACCTTAAAAACAGGAGATTTAATCTTTACAGGCACCCCTGCTGGTGTAGGCCCAATAGCTATTGGCGATGAATTAGTGGGTACCCTGAACGGACAAGAAATGTATCGCATTACGGTGAAGTAAGGTCGCGTAAATTCTCTTAAAGCTTTACCACTCTACCTATCGGTTTTCCCGCATGAACTATGAGGTAAATCCCCTGCTTAACATCGGTTAAAGATACGTTGCAGCTCATCGAATTACAGGTAAATTCCAATATGCATTTACCTGACAAATCAAGCAAAGAAACATTACCCAACATAACGGTGGATTGAATCGTGATATCTTGTTGCGTAGGATTCGGATACAACGTGATCGCAGGATTTAATAATTCGGTCTGGCTTAAATTACTTCCTGCTTCATGCTCCAATCGAAAAATCCCCCCTAAATCTTGTCCCACATACAAATCCAAGCGTCCGTCGTGGTCGATATCCGCTACGGATACGGCAGAAAATGAACCAACTTCTATTCCCAAAAAGGGATAGGCACGCAGGTTGAAGGTGTCGATAAGGTGATTGTCGATGCTATCATAAAATCGAATTTTTCCGTCATACCCCCCAACCATGGCATAGGTGGTGTCCTGCCAGCGAAAGAAATGTGGTTGTGGAAAGCCATCCGGCGTTGCAGTTTCAATGTCAATGCCTCCCAACGCGCTTTGCGTTAATGTAAATACAGGTACGGCATGGGTACCCGTGTTTTGATAATACAGAATGGTACCCGTTTTCTCACCGATCATTAAATCCAAAAGGGTATCCTTATTCAAATCAAACAATTGGGGTGCTGCCATTTGACCAACGTCAATTCCCTGGTATGCGGTGATTGCAGTACCAAAAACAGGAGCAGCGCCTGTACTTTGATTGGGATAATACCTCAAGGTGCCATCTTCCAAACCTATGATTAATTCTGGCTTTCCATCCCCTGTTAAATCGCCGAAGGTAGGCATCATCCGAAAACCCAAGTTTGCTTGACTTAGGTTTAGAAAATCATCATCAACAAAGGTAAATACCGGGTTATTTAGCGTTCCTGTATTCTTGTAGTAGGCAATTCTAGATTCTTTTAATAGGGTCGGCTTATATGCGAAGTAATTTGCAACGAACAAATCAGGTAGTCCATCATTGGTAACATCAGCGAAAACGGGAACGGAACCAACCCCATGTTCGATCATATCGCGCTGCAAGAAGGCATCAGTTTCGTAAACAAAATTTGGAATTAATGCCGAGCCTTGATTCTTATATTTCCATACACTGTTTTCATTTTCAGAGGTCCCTCGGGCATTCGGACTACAAAGCAAATCTTTTTTCCCATCAAAATCCACATCCAAATAAAACGCACCTGGAAACAATTGGAGATCTAAAGACACCGAATTTGAAGGGAAATTAGGATCCACAGAGACCATTTGTGAATTCGTATTCGGATTAGCTCCCCCATTCATCAACTTGTTCAAATTCCCATAAGCTACATCTCCAATCAACAAATCAAGCACACCACTGTTGTCTAAATCAAGCGCCAACAGCGTAGACCCTGCATGGGCTTTTACTTCTTCTTCGGGTTTAGTAATTACGGGTAATTGTGGATTGGGCACATTACCTGTATTACACAAACTTCCCGAATCAAAAAGCGTAATGGCATTTGAAGTAACCTCTTCTCTAAACCCACCCCAGCATTTATTTTTGAGGACATAAATCAAGCTATCGCAATGTCCATAAAGTTCTTTAGACATGTTTTTATGGTATTCCACATGATCACCGGCAATGGAAAAGGTTAGAATATCTAAATCCAAATCCCCATCAACATCCACAATGGCTGGGATGTCCGCTGAGCTTACATAAAGTCCCATGAACATACCGTTGTAATCAGAATAGAGCAAATTCTTTTCAAGCACCCATTGCAGCCCTACCCCACTGTTGCCCGCGTTTCGATATACCTTAACTCCACCAATCCCATAGGTAAATAAATCATTTTTTCCATCTAAGTTGTAATCAGCCAGGAACATTCGATAACGCACATCCGAAGGAAACAAGGCATCGCCATAGGGATTGAATTGATAGGAATGTGCCACGCCTTGAATTCGATGTTCAAACACCCGGATTTGGTCATTACTCCGGTCTAAAAGGACTAAATCTAAGTCCCCATCATAATCATAATCTAAGGCTGAAAATTGGGCATAGTTAATTCCCCCGGCCCATGGAAATTTGAGGGTATTCCCTAATTTAACAACGGGAATAGAATCGTTGTAATCAAACTGAAACTGTGAAAAACAGGTGGTTTGAACTAGGATAAATCCGAAAAACAGTGAGATTAATCGATTCATATCGTAAATTTACGCAAGAAAAAATTAGCACATGCACAAGTTTCTTTTTATACTCATATTACTTACGTCTTCGTTCGTAAATTCCCAGCCTCTCAATGTTCTTTTTATTGGCAACAGTTACACCTATGCCAATGATTTACCAGGAACCTTTTCGCAAATCGCAACCGCCATGGGGGATCAAGTGAATGTTGATTCTAAGGCGAATGGTGGATATACCTTTCAAATGCATGCCCAAGATCCTATTACGTATCAAAAAATCAACAGTCAAGCTTGGGATTACGTGATCATTCAAGGACAAAGTCAAGAACCCTCATTTCCTTTTGGGCAAGTTAACACGCAGTCCATCCCTTTTGCCATGCAACTCGCCGATTCCGTATACGCTAACCATGAATGCGCTCAGGTAAATTATTTTATGACTTGGGGTAGAGAGAATGGTGATCCCCAATGGGATAGTATTAATACGTTTTACAAAATGAATGCGCGATTGCGGGACGCTTATTTGCGCATTGCCGATTCGAGCAAGGCCGGAGTTAGTCCGGTGGGTTCAGCATGGCGGTATATACGTGAAACTCAACCCAGCATTCAATTGTATGTTGGTGATGGGTCGCACCCGTCGGTGGCTGGAACCTATTTAGCGGCCAGCGTATTTTATGTTGCCTTATTTCATAAAGCCATTACACCCAATCTAGTCTACACCGCAGGACTGGATGCAGCCATAGCTCAACACCTTGTTGATGCGGCAAACTTAGTGGTATTAGATAGTATGAATACGTGGATGCTAACCCATCCGGATTCGCTAACCACCGTAGCAATCAACGCACAAGTGGGAGGAATTCCAGGCGGCTATCTTTTTGAAGCGAATTGCAGTCACTGCGATCAAATCTCATGGGATTTCGGTGACAACCAAACGGGTAACGGCAACCAAGTCGCACACACCTTTGCAAACGGCAGTTATTGGGTAAGCTGTTCGGTTGCTGGACCTTGCGGTCAAGCCATAGATTCCATACAAATAACGGTTGGATCTAACGGAACTTCTACCCTAGAATCATCGATGACCATTAAGGCCTTGGAAGAAAACCAATGGGTTATTCAAGGAAACAACATCCAACAAATTGACCTTAATGCCTTCGATTATTCGGGAAGACCTATTGAATTAACGGTACATCATGCATCCAAAGACGCTATAACGTTTTCACTTCAAACCTCCGTTGCATTCATCCGTTTGAACGGACACTATTATCGCTTGCCGGTGAGGGGGTGATGAATCCATGGGTGCGGATTTAAATCCGCACCCATGGATTACAATAAATTGAATTTTATTCGTTTTTGACAGCATTTATATATGTCAAAATAACTCTCTAGAATTTACATTCATGCTTTGTGGTCTACTAAGCGGAGAATGCCACTCATTACTACAGAAATCGAACATGACCTGCATGAACAATTGAGGCAAGAACTTCTGAAATTGCATTGTGAACCTTACGCTGTTAACGGAATGTCTGATCATGTTCATTGTTTATTTCAGTTAAACCCTAAGCTGAAAATAATTGACATTATGAAACAAATTAAAGTAAGTAGTGCTCATTATTTAAACCATCATTATGAAATCGATCATGTAATATGGCAGCGCGGATATTTAGCATTTAGCGTTTCAAAAGGCGTATTACCAACTGTGAAAAGATATATAGAACATCAAAAGTCACATCATGAAAAGTAATAGGAATGTGGTTATTTTTCGGATGTGGGTTTAAACCCACACCCAAAGACATGTAACTGGGGGCGGATTTAAATCCACCCCCAGTTACATCACAACTCCACTGCCACTTCATTACGTCGGGCAATGATATCCCATGGCGCATTGTAAGCCATAAATAAAAATGGTTCTTTATAGGAAATCTTGGCTTCATCCAAAATTTGTTTCAATTTAAGCTGATGTTTTTCAATGCGTTTGTCGTTGGCCCATCCGCCAAAGCGAATAACTGCTAAGCGCTTTGCACCTACCTCAGTGATATTAACGTTCGCGGAGTTCGGGTTTGGCAACTCATTCTTTGAGTATTGCTTGGGCATCACGAAATACATGCTGGCTTCCTGACCTTGCTCCATGATTACAGGCGAGGTCATAGCAATTTTTTGTTGCTTTTGATTATTTCCAAAGATGTATGAGGCTATACTTCGAAAGCCTTGTGAACCGTATTGATCAAATGATGCGCCACCTAGGGAAGTTTTAGCCACAAGCATCGCCGAATAGGCTCTTATTTCAACCTTATTTTCAAGCACACGTTCAACAGTGTACGATGGTTTTTCAATTCGAGACATATAAAATGAATTTAAGCCAAACAATAAAAAGGCGCCAACCATGAGCCAAGTAAGAAATCGTTTCATAGGGGTGATTTGGGGTTAGAACAACCGGAAGACTGAAAAGGTTGTAAATGGTTAGAAATAAACTCAATCAAAAACTGAAGACATTGAGTGCAATTAATCCCTGGGTGCGGATTTAAATCCGCA
>JBJTWL010000068.1:0-19968 GCA_046081745.1 Flavobacteriales bacterium
CTTATTTAATGAAATAATCATTTTGGATTTACAAGGACGTATCATCGTGAGCTACAAAAATCAAGATGCAACAGTAGAGTTGGATTTATCCGGGCTAAACCCTGGTAATTATTTGGTTAACATTCTATTATCAAATGGAAAATCGGGAACTAAATCAGTAATTGTTCGTTAAATAATTGATTTAGATTCTGACTAATTGTTCAATATGAAAACAGTTTCTTTTTTATTTATTTGTGCATTTTCCGCGTTCGGGTTTGCTCAAACTTGGAGTGGCGAGGTAGCCCAAATTTTTTATAATAAATGCACCTCGTGTCATCATTATGGTGGTATAGCCCCCTTTTCTCTAATGACCTACCAAGAGTCGTCTCCCATGGCAGCATCCATTTATGCGGCGATTACTCCAGGAGCCGCTCATCAAATGCCGCCTTGGCCACCAGACAATAATTATCAGCAATATTTGCATGATAGAGCGCTAACGGCTGCTGAAAAAACTACGCTTTTAAATTGGTTAAATAATGGATTTCCTGAAGGTGACGCCGCGCAAACGCCCCCTCCACCGATTTATAATGCCGGTAGTGTTTTGGGGAATGGTGATTTAACCGTGAAGATGCCGAATTATACGTCAAACGCAACAACACTGTATGATGATTATGTTTGTTTTTCGGTTCCAACCAACCTAACGCAAACTCGCACTATCAAAGCGGTAGAGGTCATTCCTGGAAATATGGAAATTGTTCACCATGCCTTGATTTATATCGATCACAACGGAGTTGAATCAACCAACACAAGTGGGTTCTGTTCCAGTCCGAGCTCTGCTTCTACCAAGCTCCTTTCTGCTTACGTTCCTGGGGCAGCACCGATGGTGTTTCCTTCTGCAGCACCCCTTAAACTTGGCGTTGACATAGGCCCAGGTTCTAAAATTTATTTTACCATGCATTACCCGAATGGTAGCGCTGGAATGTTGGATAGCACGAAAGTTATTTTACATTTTTACCCACCAGGAACCACCGGAGTAAGGCAGGTTTCGGCAGATCCAATTATTGCGGATTATAATTTTAATTTACCGTCAAACCAAGTAACAACATTAACAGCACAATACCCCAACAACGGCGGAGTCCCAGTTACAATTTCAGCGCTATCTGTCGCTCCACACATGCATCTTTTAGGAAAGAGCATCAAGTCCTATGCCTTAGCGCCGAATAATATTGACACGTTGAAACATATTAATGTGCCGCATTGGGATTTTCATTGGCAAGGGTTTTATACCTTTACTCATCTGCAAAAAATACCAACAGGATATAAAATCAAAGGCGAAGCGGTTTTTGATAATACAGCAAACAACCCGTTTAATCCAAATACACCCCCTCAAAATGTGCAGTTTGGCGAAAACACGTCCGATGAAATGTTCATCGTTTATTATCATTATTTGTTGTATCAGCCAGGGGATGAAAATTACAATTTGAGTGAACTGGTTAGTGCTAGTCTTTCAGAATATCCAGGCATTAATCCAGCAGGGGTTAAGATTTACCCTAACCCTTTAAATGACGGTAACTTAACCTTAGAATTTAATGAACCGTTAACGGAGGGGGCTAAAATATATATTTATAATACGCAAGGAAAATTAGTTAATGACTTATCTGCTGAGGGGGGAAACAATGTATCAAAAATCAGCTGGAACGGTGAAACCAATGAATCTTTTCCATGCCCTCCAGGATTATATCACATTTCCATTAATCAAAACGGCCGATTCTATTCCGTGAAGCTTATTAAACAATAAGCATTTGTAGAATCTAAGTGTTTTTCCTACTTTTGCGGTCAACTGGTCTCGTGGCCGAGCGGCTAGGCACCGGTCTGCAAAACCGTATACTCCGGTTCGAATCCGGACGAGACCTCAGAAAGCCCGTGTAAACGGGCTTTTTTCATAACATATCCATAGCATCAATAAAGTAAGGACCTGGGGTTGAATCCCCTTTAACCACCAAGTTAATAGGCGCTTTTCCAAGTATTTTGTGCAATAGCCCCCACCTAATGTGCGCTAAGTATTGACTTTCTGTTGAGGTCTCATCCACCCAGTGCATCATATGGTGCACTTGAAATTGCGCCAAGCCAGCTGTTAAAAAGTCGTTTACTGCTTTCGAATCAATGGAGGAGTTTAGCGAAAGGAAGGAATCAAATGCAGCAAATTTATGGTGCGCGGGGGCGATCAGTTTATTAATAACCGGAATCCAGGGAATGATCTTCAATAAAACCTTTCCAAACCGGCCTTTCAATGATTGAATCTCCCAACACCCGGTATGAAATCGGGCAATAATCGTTAATTTATTATGGATAAACCAACCGGCATAAATGCCACTTTTGGGGTTTTCAAAGTAATAGGTTTGATCACAAAACTGACTTCTGATAAACGGAATAGCCTCTTCATAGGTAAGTATTTTAAATTGGTTGCTTGTTTTAGGGAACCTTCTCGAGAAATGAAACATTGTAATATCTGCTTGCTTGATAAAGTCAAATTCTGTTGCCAAGGCTAAAGAGCGAATATTCTCTGGCTCTATATAGGCATAAATTGAAGGATGCTGGCCAGACATAACTGAATTAAAAAACTCGTTAATTTGAACTTTAAGAATCGATTTGTAAGGCTTCGATTTCTTTAAAGGATTGATGCTTGCTTGAAAGCCAGGATGAAATGAGAAGTATCTGAGATATAGGGATTTATTGCGTTGACACAAGGTTATATTCCCCAAACATTGTTCGTTTGATAAAAGCGAAAAATACAAAGGGTTATCCAACTTATGAAGTTGTTCCAATGGATTTATATGACGATATCTGGCCCCATTACTTCCAAGCACAGTACGCGCAATTAATATTTTTATCGCCTCATTTGGATGACCATTCGTAATGAACTTCATTTTCGTTGTGTAAAATGTAATGTTAAGAAATTGTTCCCTTTTCTATATAAATTGGGAACACAAAAATCTTTTTTTATATTTGGCGTCAATCTTTAAACTAAATAAAAAAAAGTTCATCATGAGTAAGACGAAAAACAATGGAGCAAAAAAGACCGCTGGAGGATTTTCGGCGATTGTTGCATTTTTAGCTATGGCTTTGGCCTTGGTTGCAGGAATATTAATCTTCAAGTATGTTTTCGGTGATCCGAGCAACTTCGTTGATAAAGATCCTACTGGAGAACCAATGGAAGGGAACCTCTTAGGAGTCATCTACAAAGGTGGATTCATTGTACCAGGATTGGTTGCGATTAACATCATCATTGTTATTTTCTCTATCGAGCGACTAATCACCTTATTATTAGCCAATGGTAAAGGAAAAACCGATAAGTTTATCGCGCAAATCAAAGGATTTATGGACAGTAAAGATTTTGCTGGAGCGATTGCGGCATGTGATAAACAAAAAGGTTCTTTGGCCAATGTGGTTCGTGCGGGAATGGAAAAGTATAGCCATATTTCTTCTGACAATTCAATGGATAAAGAACAAAAACTTGAAACCTTGAAAAAAGAATTGGAAGAGGCTACCGCACTTGAATTGCCGATGCTTTCTAAAAACTTATCTGTTTTGTCTACTTGTGCTACGATTGCAACCTTAGTTGGTTTGATTGGAACGGTACTTGGTATGATTCGTTCATTCGCTGCGATGTCCCATGGTTCGCCTGACACGGCAGCACTTGCAACGGGTATTTCTGAGGCCCTTATTAATACCGCTTTTGGTATTACTGCATCAACAATTGCTATTATCATGTACAACGTGTTTTCAACGCAAATTGACTCAATGACCTATAGTATTGATGAAGCGAGCTTTACCATTGTACAAGATTTTTCGTCTAAGAACTAATTGGATTCATATAAACGCATTTAACTAATGCCTAAAATTAAAATCCCTAAGAGTTCCCCGTCAATTGACATGACGCCAATGGTTGACTTGGCGTTCTTGTTGGTGACCTTCTTTATGTTGGCCGCGTCCTTTCGTCCGAGTGAACCAGTAACCGTTGAAACGGCCTCTAGTATCTCCGATAAAGTGATTCCTGAAAACAACATAATGGTTACCATTGATCCTGACGGGAAAGTGTACTTCAACCTTACGAATCCTGAAGCCCGTAAAGAAGCCTTAAATAATATGGCGTCTTTATATAAAGTGTCATTTAATGAGGAACAAATTGAAAAGTTTTCATTGATGTCAACGTTTGGCTGCACTATGAAGGAATTACCCGCATACATTGATCTTCCTGGAGACAGTAGAAAGGAGTTCAAAACGGAAGGTATTCCCTTGGATTCGCTTGATAACCAACTTAAAAACTGGATTTCATACAGCCAAATGGCTGCGTTAAATACAGGAAAGACTGCGTACGAAGAAGCTAAACAAAAAGGCTTAGCTCCAGATGCCGATGATTTTAAACCGAAGTTTATTATTCGTGCGGATGGAAGGTCTGTTTATAAAAAAGCAGAGAAGGTTATTGACGTCTTTCGTGAGTTGAATTTGAATAATTTGAACTTTGTTACATCTTCGGAATTTAATCCGAATAATCCCAACTAACCATGGCAGAAATAGCAGAAAGTGGCGGCGGTGGTCACGACAAAGGCAAGAAACGGGCGAAAAAATCCTCCACCCGAGTGGATATGACTCCGATGGTGGATTTGGCCTTTCTTCTACTAACGTTCTTCGTATTAACCTCCACCTTTAGTAAACCAAAGGTTATGAGTTTAGCCTATCCGGCTAAGATTGATAAACCAACTGAAGATGCTCCAAAATTAAATAATGGAATCACTTTTCTTTTATCGAAGGATAAGATTTTCTATTACACCGGTGAATTCTATTCGGCTGATCGGCCAGGCAAAGATGGACCAACAAAATTAACGGAGACTAATTTTAGCGCATCGGGTCTCCGAAAGGTGTTAGCTGATTTGAATTCTTACGTTCTTTTACGCAAGGAGGGGATGGTAAAGAAGGTGAAAGCAAAACAAATGGCAGACACAACCTATACGCGTGAGTTGGAGCAATTGAAAGGAAAACCGCAGGCGTTGAAAGTACTTGTGAAAACGGACGACAAGGCCTTGTGTAAGAATTTCATAGACTTAATTGACGAGGTTAAAATTGCTGAAATTGGCGTAATTGCCCCTGTACCAATGCTTCCGGCAGAACTTAAATTATTAGAAACCCAATTAAAAAAGTAAGGCCATGGAATTAGCAGTAGTTTGGGTAATTGTAGGATTAGTATCTACATACTCGTTGTTTAGTTATTTTTCAGCCAAAGGATGGTTGGTAACTTCTCAAGTTAGAAATGAGCTTGTGTTTGAACATCGAAACAAAGCATACGGTGCATATACACTGCGAAAGAATTACAATAAACGACTTACCTTAATCATGGCAAGTATGATTCTTTCGTTCGTTTTAGGGTCATTAGCGATGTTCATTATTCGTAATTTGCCCAAAGAGGAGATAGAGGCTCCAAAGGGAAGTGACAAAACCTGGACCGTGCAACCTCCGCCAAAAGATTTGCCACCTCCCCCAACCACTCCGCCACCTCCACCTTTGGAAAAAATGACGGCATTTATTCCGCCGGTAATCGAGGATGATCCGGTAACAGATCCTGTACCTACACAAGATCAATTAGAAGATACGAAAGCGGGGGATAAAACGCAAGATGGAAGTGATGAGAACTTTGATCCGCCACAACCTTCCGATGATAACCCTAAACTTATTGATACGAAACCAGATCCAATTGAAACATTCGTTGAAGAAGAAGCAGATTTTCCGGGTGGTTTTGCGGAAATGGCTAAGTTTATCAATGAGAACATTGATTATCCACAAGAAGCAATTGATTTAGGAATTAAAGGTCGAGTAACGGTACGATTTGTAGTTGAAAAAGATGGGAGAATTTCCAACGTTTCTGTTGCAACTCCGTTAGCTGGTTGTAAGGCTTGTGATAAAGCTGCGGTAAAAGTAGTTGAGAAAATGCCTTCATGGAAAGCCGGTAAAAACGGTGGACGTGAAGTGCGAACTTGGGTAACTTTACCGGTTAAGTTTGAGGTAAACTAATCAGTAATCATACGTTCAATCCCCAAAGAAATTTGGGGATTTTTTTATCCCATGAATTTTAGAATAATTAATGCTGCCATCGGACTTACCGTGGTGTTTGCAGCGCTTCTGTTAGCGTTGTTTATAGGATTGACCGATCAATTGCCTGGACTTTTTGGTTGGAAGCGGTGGTTTTTAGTTGGGGTATTAATTACATATGCGCTGTTTCGTATATATCGCTCAATCAAATTATTTAAAAAACAACAACATGAGGATTAGGATAATCTTATGCTTATTGGGAATATTGGGTTTAACGGCATGTGAAACACATGAAAACCCCTTAGCATATCAATCTGACGCCCACGGTCGAGGGAACATTGAGGTCTATTTGGAAGATTCTTATAAGCCGTTGTTTACAACAAGCATTTACACCTTCCAAAGTTTGTTTCCGAAGGCAACAGTTAGGCCAACCTATTTACCGGAGGGGGATATCGTGAAAGCATTTTTTGATAATAAAGTAAAAACCATCTGTATCTCTCGGGATTTTACGGATAAAGAAAAGAAGTTCTTGAAATCAAAAAATGTGCAGGTTCAAAGTGATTTAATTGCCTATGATGCGGTGGCACTAATTATACATCCTGATAACCCAGATACCATGATTTCTGTCGATCGTTTGAAGGATTGGATTTCTACCGATGGTGCTACATGGAGGGGAAGTGGGAAGCCTGTTAAAATCGTTTTTGACAAAGTGAATTCAGCAAATTTTAATTATCTGACTAAATTATCAGGAAAGTCAACCCTTTCAAAAAATGTATATGCACTAAATTCAAATGAGCAGGTAATTAATTATGTGAAACATAATAAACAAGCGATCGGGGTAATTGGTGTTAATTGGATTTCAGATCAAGAAGACTTTGATGTAATGAATTTCTTAGATAGTTTAACGGTTATGCATGTTAGTCAACATGATGGAGAAGAAGGATTTCAACCTTTTGCAGGAACCATTTGGACAAAAGAGTATCCCTTACATCGTGAAATGTGGATGATTAATAAAGGGAACCGATCTGGATTAAACACTGGTTTTGTCTTGTTTATGATCGGCGAAAAAGGGCAATTAATTATTCAAAAATCAGAATTGGTGCCAGCCAAGGCCCCGGTTCGATTAATTCAACTGACTACCCAGTAATTTTTTATTAATTTCTTTGTGTTAATCGAATTCCAAAGTAACTTTGGCAAACCAATTGTAGGTAAGCCTTAAATTTTATATCATGAAAACACCAGTATTATTTTCTGCATTATTTCTTTCTGTCAGTGGTTTGTTTGCACAGACGTTGAGTGAAGCCATCAAAAAAACAGAAAATGAGCGTTATGCCGACGCCTTAATCGATTTTAAAGCGCTTACGGTAAAGGAACCAAACAATGGCGATGTGTATTTTTATTATGGCGATTGTTATTTTGAGAAAGGGGAGGTGGACTCGGCAATTCTAATTTGGAATAAAGGCTATGAGATGGACAAGCTAACACCGATGCCCTTGATTGGAAAATTTCGCGTGTTGTGGCTCAAAGGGGACAAAGTTGGGGCGCAAGGAGAGGTATTAAAAGCAATGGAGCTTACTAAAAGCAAGAAAACTAACCTTAAGCGAGCAGAGGTAATACGCGGAATCGCTGAAATGTATATTGAATCAGAGAATAAAGACCTTGACCAAGCATTAACCTTATTGCAAGAGGCCATTACAAAAGATCCAACAAACGAAGATAACTACTTGCTTCAAGGTGACGCATTGTACGCTAAAACTCCGCAAGATGCCAGTCCGGCTATTAAGAGCTATAATATCGTGTTAGACATAAACAAGAATTCACCGCGCGGAAAACTTCGCGTTGCGAATATTTATCAAGCTGCTCAGAATTATGAGGAGGCTAATAAAATTTATAAGGAAGCCATCGCAATTGATTCAACGTTTGCACCGGCATATCGTGAACGCGCAGAAATGTTTATGCGTTTTGAAAAAATGAAGCTTGCGATCCAAGATTGGAAAAAATACCTTGCGCTCAATAATAATATCGAATCTCGATATAGATACGCGAATGCGATGTTTGCTGCTAAGCAATATTGCGAGGTTATTGTTGAGGTAAATGCAATTAATATGGAAGGACTTCGCAATTTTTATACGGAACGCATGTTGGCAGGTTCGTATGCTGAATGTCCTGACTATAAAGGAGGAGCACAGCTTGGTTTAGAGGCAAGTGATCGATTTTTCACATTAGCTCCTCAAGCAAACATCAACTTTATGGATTATAAAACTCGAGGATCATTACTTATGAAACTTGGTAAGGATTCTCTGGGTCTATTAGAGTGGGAACGAGCGGCAGGGATGAATGAAAATGCAGCAAAAGAACTAACGCTTGAAATTGCTAAGGCGTATTATAAAACGAAAAAATACGACAAGGCCATTGAAATGTATTTGAAACGACAGGCACTGGTTGAATTAACCCTTCCGGAGGTTTATAATTTAGGACAATGTTATTTTGCGGGCCCAAAAAATTATAAAGAAGCTGATACCTTATTCGGTAAAGTTGCAGCGATGTCCCCAAATTATGCGCCGGCTTATTTATGGAGGGCCAGAAGTAATTATCAAATGGATTTAGAAAATAAACTTTGGTTAGCTAAACCACATTATGCTAAAGTTTTAGAGGTTGTAGTAGGTGATGACCGAAAGAAAGATTCTAACAAAAAAATGGTAATTGAATCCGCCCGATATATGGGTAATTACTACGCCTCTTCAACAGAGAAGGACAAAGCAAAAGTGCTAGAATGCTTTCAGATTGTTTACGATTTAGATCCGAACGATTCTCAGGCAAAACAAATTTTAGGCATTAAATAAATTGAGGGGCTTAGGCCCCTTTTTTAATGAGCGATTTTCCCGTCATTTCTTGAGGTTGCGGTAAATCCAAAAGCGATAAAATGGTAGGTGCAATATCAGCCAAAACCCCATCTCCAAGAATAACATCTTCACCGCCCACTAATATACAAGGAACAGCATTTAAACTGTGCGCTGTATTAGGACTTCCATCTGGATTTAACGCATAATCTGCATTACCATGATCTGCAATTACAAGGAACATATATCCAAGCGGTAGCAAAGCCTCAATGATTTCTTGCAATTTAGAGTCAACGGTTTCAACCGCTTTTATAATGGCATCATAAACCCCTGTATGTCCAACCATATCCGGATTCGCAAAGTTTAGGCAAAAGAAATCGGGTTGTTCCCGCTGAACATGAGTTATCAAAGATGATTTGACTTCTTCAGCACTCATCTCGGGTTGTAAATCATACGTTGCAACTTTTGGCGAATTAATCATTAACCGAATTTCATGGTCAAAAGGTTGCTCTCGTCCACCGTTAAAGAAATAGGTCACATGGGGATATTTTTCGGTCTCTGCAATGCGTACTTGACGTCTGCCATTATTGGCCAAAACTTCTCCTAACGTTTGCTCCAGATTATCTTTTTGAAAAATGACGTGCATATGCTTGAATGATTCATCGTATGACGTCATGGTAACATAGTGTAGTTTTAAAGGCTTCATGCCGTATCCCTCAATGGCATGTTGAGTAAGAACTTCGGCTATTTCTCTTGGGCGATCCGTCCTAAAATTAAAACTAATGACCACATCGCCTTGTTGGATTAATCCCCTGTCATCACAGAGAATAGGATTAATAAACTCATCTGTAATGCCTAGGTCATAAGATTGCTGAATGGCATCGGGTGCAGTAGGAATGTGTTCTCCATCGCCATGAACAAAAAGGTTATAGGCCTTTTCAATGCGTTCCCAGCGACGATCTCGATCCATCGCATAATAACGACCAATCACTGAAGCGATTTTAACATCTGGTGAGAGGTGTTTTTCTAAGGCAATAAAATCTGACATTGCAGACTTTGGATCACAGTCACGTCCATCAGTAATGGCATGGATGAACACGTTTTTAGCCCCTTTCTTGGTGCATAGTTCTATTAATGCTTCAAGGTGATTAAGGGCGCTATGAACCCCGCCATTTGAAACCAATCCGAGTAAATGTATCTTACATTGATTCTTGTGCGCATAGTCAAGTGCATCAAGTAAGATCTGGTTTTGAAAAAAACTACGGTCCTTTATTGCATTATTAATGCGAGAAAGCTCTTGGTATACAATTCGACCTGCACCAATATTCAAGTGCCCAACTTCTGAATTACCCATTTGTCCTTCAGGCAATCCAACGGATTCGCCACACGCGCTCAGTTTGCTGTTGGGATAGGTTGCGGTCAAATAATCCATAAATGGGGTTTGGGCCTGAAATACAGCATCGGAAATCGAATGGTCTCCAATACCCCATCCGTCTAAAATTATTAGTCCAATTTTATTATTCATTTTGGCAAAGTTATCGTGAAGAGTGACCCGTTTGGAACCTGCTCTTTATAAATTAACGAGCCTTGATGCAGTTCAATGAATTGTTTAGCAATAAAAAGTCCCAGACCGGTACCTGGTTTTTCTCGCTTGTTTTCATCACCAGATCGAAAGAATTTATCGAAGATAAATGGACGATCCAACTCGCTTATGCCAGGACCATTGTCTTTAACATTAATAACAACGCATTGATCCGCTTCCTTAAGGTCAATACGGACCATTTGAGCGCCGTATTTAACACTGTTTTCTACTAAATGAATCAATACCCCTTCGAGCATGAATCGATCTGCTTCAAAAACAAAAGATGTGGCACTAGTCAGATTAATATCAGATTCAGGAAACCGATCTTTAAGATGCCTAATAAACGCTGTATTAAACTCATCCGTGTGAATGCTTGTTTTAAACAACTCGATTCGTTGGTTTTCGAGGCTTGCCGCATGCAGCATATTTTGAATGAGCGACTCGGACTTTTTGTTCTCATCTAATGCCTTTTCTAGAAATCCGCGAATTTGTTCGGGCTCCAATTCATGTTTAATAATGGTTTGGAGTATGAGCTGTACCGATGAAATCGGAGTTTTTAATTCATGAGTAACGGAAAGTAAAAAGTTAGATTGACGTTGATGTAAGGATAATTCACGGTGTATGCTTATTTGGTAACGCGAAATACCATAAATAAGAATCAATAAAAATACACTGCCTTCTCCAATCACCATCGTTGCTTTTGCAGGATTTTCTGAAATTAACATATAGCCCCACCATAAAAATTGGAGGATTATATAGGTAGATAAGAAGGCAAGAAAATAACCGGTCGTTTTCTTGTTGAATTTACGTTTCATTCGTTAACAAAAGTACTGAATGTTAGTTGTTTCGATTGAATTTTTGGAATAATTTCTGTGAGAAGTTCCTCAATGCGCCCCGCTGTTTTATGACTATCATGAAACACTAATATATCCCCGGCTTTAATACGATGAGCGGCTGAAATTATTCGTTCATTTGAAATATTACGGTTATAATCCTTACTTAACCATGTCCACATAATGATTTGAAAACCGTCTTTTTTTAAGGGATCAATGCACCGTACGTTAATACGCCCATAAGGAGGCCGAAATAAATTTGATTTAATGAATGTATTTGCTGTATGGATGGAATTTAAATAGGATGTAGCGGGTGTTTTCCAACCATTCTCATGTTGGAATGTATGATTCCCAATAACATGTCCAGCACGCTTGATTTCTCGAACTATTTCAGGATGCTTTTGAACGTTTTGTCCAACACAAAAAAAGGTCGCTTTTACGCCAAAGCGGTCTAGTACCGACAGTACTTTTGGAGTTGCAACCGGGTCAGGGCCATCATCAAACGTTAGAAAAACATGCGGGGTATCTTTAATTTTCCATACTAGGCCTGGAAAAAGCACCTGCATCCACTCTACTCGCCAAACTCGAAACGGCATCTTACTGCATCATAGGTAAGTTCGTGTTTGGTTCCGGCTCCTTGTTTGGCATAATAGATTTTGGTAAATATCCATAGTGCTCCCCAATGGCGTTTAAATTTCCTTTGAGTGAATCGAACCGTTGACCATAAACCCCAATTCCCATGCGTGCATCTTCTCCAGATTCATTCCCCAATGCGATTAATTTTGACGACATGGATGGTAGTATTTTCTTGTAAATACGGTCTATGCTCGTTTTCAGTCGTTTTCCGAAGGCACTCTTATCCGCATTAACCTTTGGGTCTTTAAGGGTACTATACATTTTTAATATCGCATCGGCAACAGCAAATAAGTCTTCGGTATTTTGAGTATTCGAACTCAACTCAATATCCGCTTTTTCATAAAAACTCAAAACGGTTTCATATTGATTCAACAACTTATTGCCTAGCGTGGCCCCTTTATTGTTTGCTTTACAGAGATAGTAAAGCTGTACATGTTCGTTTAAGTTGCCGCTGCATTTGGCTCGAATCTCTTGTCCACCATACAAATATGCTCGATTATTTTGATTGTATGTAAGCATATTCATGGGATCACAAGCATTTACTTCCCCGAAATCCAATACCGTTTCAATCGGCATTACAGCAAGTGAACGATCCAAAAGGCTGATAGCTTTCTTGGTGTTATTCTGAAGGTAAAATTGTTCCGCTAATATTAAAAAGTTCGCCCTAAATTGCGTGGTATGCCTTCTTGCGTAATAATCCGTTAGTACCTCAGGATTTGCCATGTCACCGTATTGAAAAACAGAAGTTATCGTTCTGAACATTTCGTTACGGTCATAAAAATCGGTAATTGCAGTCTTAACAGGACTTAGTACATAAGCCATTCCAACTTGTTTTACCCAACCACCGTTTAGCAAAGCCAAGGAAAAAGACGATCCACGATTACTTGAGAAATAAATTCCTCGTTTCCAATCGTTGTTCGCGACAATATCCATCATCATGACTTCATCTCTTGTTAAATATCGGTCTTGGTCTTCATTGAACGCAAATTCGATTTCGTTCGCGCATTGGCTTAATTGTCCTTTACTAAGGATGTCTGAAGCGATTACGTTTTGTTTGTCAACCGGTAAATAGAATTTACTAGAAGGGAAGAAATAGATGTGGTTCCCATCTTGATCTACAATATAGTTTTCGTCAGTTCGAACGAAATCCATGGCATCTCGAAGATCCACACTCATCCATGGTTTTTCGAATTCATCGAACAAGGTTTGTAATTCTTTGGCAGCACCCTCCTCAATTTTAACAGAACCTTCTTGTACGCTCTTGAAAATTTGGCTAATCCCAGTGAATTTTCCGATTATATTTTGTGATAGGTTTACCGTGTCACTTGAAGTGATTTGACCCCAAGTTTTATCAAATGCAACTTGAAGATTTGGTTGTGTAACCGAGAATGAGCCACGTAATACGCTCATTTTGCCATTGAAATAATTTACAACTTGCGTGGCTATCGTTTTGTTCTTTTTTAATCTAAGATCTATGACCTTCTTGAGTAGTGCCTCATCATTGCTTAGGCCTATTAGCTCAAGTAAAGGAAGGAAATAGACTTGGTCTGTGTTTCCTGCATACATTAAAATTTGATCCTCTCGATACGCAATGGGTAAGGGGGCAGATTCATAGGCTTTCATTTTCATTTGATTGGTGTACCAATCTGTACCCATTAGTGATAAATTACATACCCGAACATCAGTGCGCTTCCCTTCAACTTCTTGTAAATACCATAAAGGGAAGGTATCGTTATCGCCATTGGTGAATAAGATCCCGTTCTTTTTGCAAGAGTTTAAATAGTTATATGCTAAATCGCGTGCGGATGTTTTCCCACTACGGTCGTGATCGTCCCACCCTTGTGTCCCCATTAAAATAGGAGCTAACAAACCGAATATACTAATAACTAATACCGGAGCGTTTCCTCTTAGTTTCGTTTTGTTCAACAGGTAAGAAAGGCTTATAAGCAATCCGATGATTACGATCAGCATGAACCACATTCGACCATAACCTGCAATTAAAAATAATAATAGCCCCCCCCCGAAAAAATAGGCGAGTTTCACCATTAATTTTTTATCGATTGAGCCTACAAAGTCATACAATGCATAAACGCCAAAGGCCAACCACATCGCAAAGAAATAAAAGGACCCTGAATAGGCATAATCTCGTTCTCTAGGCTCAAGTGGTTTCTGATTCAGATACACCACGATAGCCAATCCTGTAAAAAGAAAGGCGAGCGTTAAAACGAAGGCATCCTTTGGGGCTCTATAAAAATGGAAAAATATACCCAACATTATAAACGCGAACGGAATCAGAAAGAATCGGTTGTGAGCCGGATTTTCGCTCGTGTAATAAGGCTGTGCATCCGATGGACCAACGTTTGGAGCATCTACCCAATCAATCCCACTTATCCAATTGCCTCGCATGTTATCACCATGGCCTTGTATGTCGTTTTGTCTACCTGAGAAGTTCCAAAGGAGATAGCGCACATACATCCAATTTACCTGGTATCGAAAAAAGTAGGTAAGGTTTTCGCCCATAGTAGGTAGCCGCATGCCATCTCGGCCAAGTTCGTCGCTTGCACCATCGGCAGGGTCATAACCACTCCACTCTTTGTATCCTTGAACATGTTGAGGGGTTTCTGCATACATTCTCGGGAAAATCGTGGTTTGAGCATACGCCGGCTCAGCACCCATACGAATGGAACTGTTGCTTTCGTAGTATTTTTCGATAAGGGTGTATGCGCCTTTGTTCTTGGAAATCCATGCCTTTGCTTCCGCTTCTTTTACAAACGCCTTAATATCAGCATCTCCCTCTTGTACCACAAAGCGTCTTAGGTAATAAGGAGATAAATCTCCCCATCCGTCTTTTGAGGTTAAACGAGGCTGACCATTTTCATCCAGCGTTTCATTTAAACGAAATGAATTCCAATATTGTCCAAAAAATATAGGATTCGAGCCGTACTGCTCTCGTTTTAAGTATGAATGAAGCGTAACTAGATTTTCCGGGTCATTTTCATCAAGCGGCGTATTGGCATTTGAACGAATAACAATGACAGCAAACGAACCATAGCCGATCAGTAACACGGTAAGTCCCATGATTACATTATACAAAATGGTGTGTTGGTTTTTTCTTGCAAAGCGAATAGCTAACACGCAACTTCCAATTAATAGCACAAAAAAGAAAAGTGTACCGCTTAAAAATGGCAATCCAAGCGAATTAACAAAAGCTACTTCAAACGAACTTGCTAGAGCAATCGATCCAGGGATGATGGCTTCTTGTATGAATCCAAGCGCAAACACAGAGATTATTCCTGTTAAAAGAAACCACCGCCAAGTTATCGTGTTAGATACATTGAAATAAATTAAATACCCAATGGCAGGAACAACTAGGATTCCAAGTAAATGGACCCCAACTGCCAAACCTAACATAAAGAAAATGATTAAAATCCAACGGTTCGGCGCGGCGTTATGTTGTTCTACTGCATACATTTCCTCATCCCACTTCAAGGCTGCCCAAAAGATTACGGCGGTGAACAAGGACGCCATGGCGTAAACCTCACCTTCTACCGCTGAGAACCAAAAAGAATCAGAAAATGTATAAGCCAATGCTGCAATCGCTGATGCTACAATTACCATGGTTCCATCCGTACCTGCCAATTCTCCTTTTTGACGAATCACAAGTTTTTTGAGTAGAAGACTCATAGACCAAAACATGAACAAAATGGTTAATGAGCTTGAAATAGCCGATAGGGCATTGATCCATAATGCTACGGATTCAGGTGCCGCAAAAAATGAAAACAAGCGTCCGAGCACCATGAATAATGGCGCGCCTGGAGGATGACCTACTTCAAGTTTGTAAGCAGCGGTTATGTACTCCCCGCAATCCCACAAGCTTGCAGTAGATTCCATGGTCATTAAATAAACACTTGTTGCTATCGCGAAAACAAACCATCCGATTAAGGTGTTAAGCTTTTTAAAGTTCATGAGAAAAGAATAATAATATAAGTGCGAATTTAGGAATATATCGCGTTGAGAGAAAATTCCATGGAGAAATTTCAATTTGGATTTTTTGAAAATTAAATAAAGTTCCTAACTTTGCGCACCCAATGACCCATGGTGTAACTGGCAACACGTCTGATTTTGGTTCAGAAGAGTCTAGGTTCGAGCCCTAGTGGGTCAACAATGAAAAACCCTGATTTCTCAGGGTTTTTGTATTTAATCGAGAACGATCATTCGGCATAACACCAATCTACTATTGTATGAAAGAAGATTCAGAAAAAAAAAGCATCGAAAGCCTGGGCGAATTTGGCCTTATAAACCACTTAACCGCGCCCTTTAATGCCTCTAATTCATCCACCATTTTTGGAGTAGGGGATGACTGCGCAGTGATTGACCGTGATGAATTAACGTATACCTTGGTTTCTTCTGATGTGTTTTTGGAGAACATTCATTTTGATTTGATGTATGTTCCGTTGAAACATTTGGGATATAAAGCAATTTCAGCCAGTATTTCAGACGTTTATGCCATGAATGGTACTGCAGAACAAGTGGTAGTAAGCCTTGGCGTTTCGAGTCGATTCCCCTTAGAGGCAATCGAAGAGTTGTATGAGGGTATTAAAAGAGCTTGCGACCAATTTCAAGTGGATTTGGTAGGAGGGGATACGAGCAGTTCTTCCAAGGGACTCATGTTGTCTATTTCAGCCATCGGGAAGGTAGATAAATCAAACATTGCTTATCGCAAAGGAGCTAAACCAAATGATATTATAATGGTTTCTGGCGATTTAGGTCGGCCTTATCTGGGATTACAGATTTTGGAACGCGAGAAAAGTGTGTTTCTAGCAAATCCAAGTATCCAACCAGAATTGGCGCCCTTCGACCCCTTAATTAAAAAGCAGTTAATGCCTGAGGCGCGAAAAGATGTTATTTCATTGTTGCAACAATTGAATGTAGTTCCAAGCGCGATGATTGACGTGTCAGATGGATTGGCTTCTGAATTAAAGCATTTATGTACTGCAAGTAATTTGGGTTGTATTATACATGAAGATAAATTGCCCTATCATGAGGATACAATGTTGGTGGCTTCTGAGTTTAATCTTTCCCCGCTTACCTGTGCCATGAATGGCGGGGAGGAGTATGAATTGTTGTTTTCAGTTTCACAGGCTGATTTTTTAAAATTGAAAGGGAACCCACATTTTACGCCGATAGGTTATTTTACAGAAGCCCAAGGGCAAGCGCAACTTATGGATCAATCGGGCGCTTTACATGAAATTAAAGCACAAGGGTGGGCTCATTTTTAAGTGTAAATTAATCGATTCTCGGAAGTTTAATTCGAGATCGTTGAATGACACACAACGGGTAGATTCCCTGACATTGTTGTTTAAAAAGGCTTGCTTCTATTTCGCTGCGAAAATCCCCCACCATGAAGTTAAAGTAAGGGGCTTCAAAATTAATGTAGGCTTCTATTTTTGGATATGTTGCTATAAATTTTAGCCGGAGGGAATCAATGAGTTTTTTATCGCTATCAAAAGCTAATTGAATTCTATATCCAGACAGCTCGTTGCGATAGTGTTTGTTGCTGTCAATTCCTTTATCGATAATTGGGTCAACGTGCGGCTTGAGTTGTCCACTGATGTTAATGTTGAACATGAGTAGAACTAAAGTAATGTTAAGCGTAAATAAACGGACATTAAACATAGGCCAAAGGTATTAACTTTAATCAACAAATTACCATGAATGGTTTTTTGCTTATTTAGAATGATTATAAATTAAATAAGGCTCGCTTTTTTTGTCATGATTGTGTCATGAAATTTCTCCAATCGTGTAAATTTGCATCGTGAAAAAGTGTTGAAATGCACTTTAAAATACGAGAATTTAGAACCTAGTTTCATGAAAATATCTAATATTCAACAAGTTACAATGGCGAAATCCCTGAGGTTATTTGCTTTCTTGTGTGTTACCCTTTTTGTTCAACACACCCTTGATGCGCAAGGAGAAGCGCTTTTTAAATCAAAATGTTCCAGTTGTCACCAAATTCATAAAAACGGTACAGGTCCAATGCTTTCAGGCGCAAGGCAACGTTGGATTGATGCTGGAGAAGGGGATTTGATAACGAAGTGGGTTCAAAACAATGCTGCTTTACGAGCTAGCGGTGCTTCAAAACGTGCTGCTGCAGTTTTCAAAGAATATGGTGGTTCTCAAATGTCAATTTTTTCCGATTTAACGGATGATCAGGTTAACCAAATTTTAGATTACGCCGATGCACAACCAAAAGAAGATCCAGCTAAGGCGGGGGCAGCTGATGGTGCAACAGATCCAAACGCGCCGGCTTCGGGTGAAGAGGAAGAAGGAGGGCTTGGATTTATTTGGTTAATTCTGGCCGTTTTGTTTATTGTGATCATATTAAGTGTTGGGGGTGTGCGACGTCAGATTAAAGTTGCAAGTACAGGTGATGAGAAATACAATGAGTTAACGTATTGGGAAGAGTTTAAAACTACTGCCTGGAAATACCGTGGATTAACTGGACTGGTTGGTTTGATTCTAACCATCGCGGTTTTGGTGGTTGTATTCAAGAGTTTATATTCCATTAATGTAATGGAGAACTATCAGCCTTCTCAGCCGGTTGCATTTCCTCACTCTAGACATGCCGGAGAAAATGGTATTGATTGTAAATACTGCCACAATTCGGTAACCAAATCAAAACATGCGGGATTACCAACAGTGAATGTTTGTATGAACTGTCATAAACAAATCAATGGTGAAGGAAAACCATTTGCCGGGGAAATGAAAAAGATATATGCTGCTGCAGGTTGGGATCCTAAATTTGGGCCTGCCGGGGGATATAGAAATACTAAAGGTAAGCCTTTGGTGTGGAACAAAGTACACGTTTTACCGGATCATGTATATTTCAACCACTCACAGCACGTAGTCGTTGGAGGGGTAGATTGTAAACAATGTCATGGTGATATGACTCAAATGAAAGAAACGGCGAAAGTACAACCTATTGAAGAGTTGAATAAGATCGAAGGAAACATCAAATTGACGAAAGCTACCCTTACCATGGGTTGGTGTATTGAGTGTCATGGAGCCAAGGAAGTAACGGTAGGGGATGGTAAAAACGCATATTATGACGAAATACACAGTCGATTAAAGAAAAACAAAGCCCTGTATCGAAAGTACTTAACCAATGACGGAAAATTAACAGTCAATGAATTAGGTGGATGGGAATGTGCTAAATGTCACTATTAAATTATTATAGCGAATAAAACGAGTTATGGAAGTAACAAAGAAATATTGGAAAGGAATTGAAGAATTAAATCAAACTCCTGAATTTACGAAACATCGAGATAACGAGTTTCCTTATCAACACTCTGTTGAACAGTTTTTGATTGATGAGCAACTCGCTGAATCATCCACTGGTCGTCGAGATTTCCTGAAATTTTTAGGGTTTTCTGTTGCTGCCGCTACCTTGGCTGCTTGTGAAGCGCCGGTAACAAAGGCTGTTCCTTATGTTAATAAACCAGAAGACGTAACGCCGGGGGTGGCTACATGGTATGCATCCACATATTACGATGGTTTATCCTATGCTAGTATTTTAGTTAAAACCAGAGAGGCTCGTCCAATTTTCATTAAAGGAAATAAAGACTTTGGGTTTACTAAAGGAGGAACAAACCCTCAAATTATTGCTTCAGTTCTTGGCTTGTATGACAGCGAACGATTAAGCGGTGTTCGCGCTAAGGGTGTTGAAGCTCCTATTTCTGTCGATAAAGCAGATAAGGCAATCAAGGCAGCGCTTAAAACGGCAAAAGATATCGTTGTGCTTTCTCCAACGGTGATTAGCCCGTCATTGAACAATGCGATTTTGGCATTGGCGAAGGCGCATTCGAACAACGGTACTTCAAAGGTTAAATCGGTTCATTATGACGGAATTTCATATGGGGCTATACGTAAAGCCAATGAACAAAATTTTGGTGCGGCAATAATTCCTTCGTATGATTTTTCAAAAGCTAAAACGATTGTAGGTGTTGGTGCTGAT
>JBJTWL010000069.1:0-12938 GCA_046081745.1 Flavobacteriales bacterium
ATTCCCGGACCGAAGGCAATGCAAAGTATACCCTGATCCTTAAGGGTTTGAATGATTTCATCACGACGAGAAGGTGCTTTCAATACAACGACTACAATATTGGTTTCAACCGGAAATATGGAATCCACCCAGGCAAGTTCGGTTAAGCAATTCGCTAAACGTTTAGCATGCATGTGGTCAGTGCCTAATCGTTCAACGTGATGCGTTAAGGCATACATACCGCCAGCGGCGATAATTCCAGCTTGACGCATGCCGCCACCTAATACTTTACGAATACGTCTTGCCTTTCGGATAAAATCCTTAGAACCGATAAGCAGAGAACCAATTGGAGCACCGAGACTTTTTGATAAACAGATGGATATGCTGTCAAAAACTTGAGCGTATGTCCCTGGATCCATTTTATTTACGGCCAGCGCATTGAATAACCTGGCGCCATCTAAGTGAAACGGGAGATTATTTGTCTTACAAAAGGCAGCAATACGCAGGATTTCTTGATAATCATAAACAGATCCTCCTCCGCGGTTCGCGGTGTCTTCAATAGAAACCAGTTGTGATAACGGTAGGTGAATGTCCAGTGGATTGTTTAACGCATTGGGCAAATCCGAGGCATTAATTTTTCCATAATTTCCCCGAAGCAGTTTCATGGAGCATTGACTGTTGCGTGCAATGCCGCCTCCTTCATATTTATAAATGTGGCTTTCTTCATGACATATTACCTCGCCACCGGGGGTTGTATGGGCCATGATTGCAATTTGATTGGTTTGTGTACCCGATGCACAAAAGATCGCTGCTTCTTTATTAAATAATCTGGCGGCATAGTATTCGAGCTCAAGTACACTCGGATCTTCATTGAATACATCATCACCTACTGGAGCAGAAGCCATATGTGCTCGCATAGCAGGTGTTGGTTTAGTTACCGTATCACTTCGTAAATCAATCATTCGATGTATCTTTGTTAAAAATGTAAAAGTAATGTTTTGGATAATTCCATTGGTAGCGTTTTTGGCCTCGATACTCACATTTTTTTCCGGTTTTGGACTAGGCACATTGCTTTTGGCAGCGATGGTTTGGTATTATCCGCCCGAATTAGCCATTGCTTTAACGGGTTTTGTTCACTTAATCAATTCGGCCTTAAAATCTGCGTTGAATCGCAGCATAAATTGGAAGATTGTTTTGATTTTTGGGATTCCTTCATTCCTTGCAGCAATTATAGGTTCAATATTACTATCGATGCTAAGTAACAATTCCATGATGCTTTATGATTTAAGCGAAACGGATATTACCCGTCCGGTAAGTCTTTTGGCGCTGCTGATTGGGTTTTTTATGATATCATTTAGCATCCTTGAATTATCGCTTAAGGGTAAAAGTTTATCCTTGCCCTTATGGCTTGGGGGTGCAATTTCAGGATTCATGGGGGGGTTGAGTGGCCATCAAGGCGCATTACGTAGTGTTTTCTTATTGAATCGAGTCGGGGAGGCGAGTGCCTTTGTTTCTACCGCTGCTTTTATTGGTTTGATGACTGATTTATCCAGAAATTCAATGTATTTAGTGCGTCTTAATTGGGACACTGTGGATTTAACTCAGCTTGTTTTTACCGTTATTGCTGCAGCAGCCGGTGTTGTGATAGGTACGCGCTTATTAAAGAAAATCTCGTTCGGTTTTATTCAAACGTTGGTGTCTATTGGAGTTTTTATGCTCGGTAGTGCCATAATAACGGGTTTGATTTAAGCCTTATCCTTTTTCCTCCGTTCTTTTTGTTTTTTTCGTTTGGATTTCTTTCGGTCCTTGGTAGTAATATCATTGGGGTCGTCGTCTTCTTTTATACCGCTTGAATTTTCAGTTTTATTAACATCATACAATACTTTTTTATCCCCGTATTCGTCGATTTCCATTTCGTATTGCTTAGCCCCTTTTTTATCATATATCGTTTGATGTATGGTTTTTCCTTTATCGTCATTAACGATGTGTTCTCCAACCGCTATATCTTTTTTATAAGTGCTTTTCGCGAGTATTAATCCGGATTCATTGTAGGTAATGAAATCGCCATCTTTTTGTTCCATATTCCATACTTCTATTCCTGCCTCCTTGCCATTGCTATAAAAATAGGTTTGCTTCCCATGTTTTTTGCCTTCCTTATAGCTTAAACTAACTTCCACTTTACCGACTGCATTAAAGGTAATATGGGTGCCATCTAGAACGCCGTTTTTATAAGATAAAATCCTTGAAGGTTTTCCGTCCGGAAAATACTCGCGTTGGATGCCCTCGCGAATGTCGTTTCGGAAATTCATAAACAAGATAGTGTCACCGTTACGATTGAATTCTTTAGAAATCCCAGTTAGTTTCCCGTTGAGATACGTTTCTTCTTTAGAGAGCTGTCCGGTAGAGTCGTAGAAGAATTGTTGAGCACCATTTTTTATTCCGATGATATGCCGTTGTATTGCTTTAATACAACCAGAACTGTAATAAGAGGTATCTGAACCATCTCTTTTTCCATTTACACAAGTTATTTCTTCAAGCACAAATCCCCCGCGGTTCCAGGTTTGCCCTGTGCCGTTAAAAGGTGTATACCAATCCTTCGTAAGTACATACGTATTAATCTCTTCATCAAAAGAAACCTGGTCGTATAGGTTGAGGTATTTTTTGGGTTCTGCTTTCTTCTTGATATTGCCGCAAGGACTTTTAACTTGACTGTTTGAAAAGCTAACTATCAAAATCGAAAGCAGTGTTAATTGATATTTCATAACCTTAAGGTATTTAACGCGTGTTTCATTGGTGTGGGTATTTCAATCGTTTGCTGGGTGTTACTATTAAAACATACCAATTTGCTCGACCCGGTCGCACACAAGTTGGTGCCCACAAAAACCTGATACGCCAAAGTAAAACTCTTGGTACCGATTTCAGTTACAGAAACAGTGATCGTTGGTTGATCATGTAAGCGAATCGGATTTAAGTAAGTGGCTTGATTCGTTACGAGAACTACGCCTTGTTCCATCCAGTCCCATGATGGACCAAGTATTGGATGAAAATAATGAATCCGGGCCATTTCAAAGTAGCTGAAATAGGCTACATTATTTACATGACCTAAAAAATCAATGTCTGAAAATCGTACTTGTACGCGGTATGGACTAATTTCCATCAAGTTGTTGGAATTGAGAATTATTACTTTTGAATTCCGGAACCATTTTTTTCATTGCTGCGACTCGTTTCATAATTGTGTTTGGTTCTTCAATCAATTCGTAAAGTTGTTGATCAAAGGCATCCGATATCGCCCTGGTTTTTGCTATTAAAATCTTTGGATGATGGGTTGGAAGTGTGGTTTCATTATCGGCCAAGAGTTCTTCATAGAGTTTTTCACCCGGTCTCAATCCGGTAATTTTGATTTCTATGTCCTTGTTGGGCTCTAATCCGTTAAGCAATATCATTTTGGTGGCAAGGTCGATAATCTTGACTGACTCGCCCATATCGAATACAAAAATTTCCCCACCATTTCCCATGGAGAATGCCTCTAATACCAATTGGCATGCCTCGGGAATGGTCATGAAATATCGTGTAATTCGCTCGTCTGTTACCGTAATTGGACCTCCCTCCTCGATCTGACGCTGAAAGAGGGGGATGACCGATCCATTGGACCCCAGTACGTTTCCGAAGCGGGTAGTAATAAACTTTGTGATTCCAAGATGATTGGTATGTTGAACCACCATTTCGGCAATGCGCTTACTTGCACCCATGATATTTGTTGGATTCACCGCTTTATCAGTGGATACGAAGATGAACTTCTCGATATTAAATTGAATGGCACATTCCGTAAGATTTCGAGTACCTTGAATATTGGTTGTAATGGCCTCCTGTGGATTTTCCTCCATAAGTGGAACGTGCTTGTATGCGGCCGCATGGAATACAATGTCTGGTTTATGGGTTTCAAATAGCTCCCGCAAGGCTGCTTTATTGCGTATGTCACCTACACAAAAATGAATATTCGTTGCGGTCTCACTAGAAAGTAATACTTGTTGTAAATCATACAATGCCGATTCAGCTTGATCAATTAAAATTATTTTTCGCACCGCGTATTTGATGACTTCTTGTGTGATACCGCTACCGATAGAACCCGCAGCGCCCGTAATGAGAACTGTTTTGTTGGTTAATTCGGCGGATAAACGCTCATGGTTTAGTTGTATGTGCGCACGACCTAATAGCTCAGAAATATTGATTTTTCCAATTTTTTTTGGCGTGAGCTCACCATTTACCCATGTATTCGGATCTTGCACTCGTTGTATTTTAACTTGTTTAGCCAGACAAACATCAACTAAGTTTCGTAGTAATTCTGGTTTTGGTTTTCTTACAGCCACGATCACTTTCTGAATGTTCATTTCCGTTAATAAACGTTCTAAATGTTCCGCATTATAAACATTGATACCATCAATTCGATTGCCAACCAGTGATTGATTATTATCAATAAATCCAATTACCTTTTGTTGTATGCGATTATCGTTTTCGATGGTTCTTTTGGCAATATTACCCATTGCACCTGCGCCAAAAATAAATACCCGCTCACTGATTTCCACCGATTTTACGGTTTCGATATACCATAACTTGATTACAAAACGGCTTCCAATTAAAAACATCAAGCTGATTATAAACTCCATCAGTAGAATAGAACTCGGGAATAAATAAGTGGTATTCCAAATTATTGAACGGACCGCACTAATACCAATAAAGAGTAAAGTTGCACTTAAGTTTGCCTTCAAAATCCGCTGTGAATCTTGAATTGACGTGTAACGAACTAAGCCTTTGTGTATGCCAAAGGCATAAAACACCAGTGCCTTTATGAGCAAATAGGTCAGGAATTCAGGCCAATGCAAGATCCATTCATTCTTCATGGCATAGAGGTTTGTATTCAAATCAAACCGTATGAAATAGGCCAAAAGGAGGGAAAAAATAGAAACGAGTAAATCAATAATGATTATGATCCAACGTGGAGTTGCCGTTTTTAATTTTAACATGAATCCAAAGGTAAAAAAAAAGACCGCGATAGCGGCCTTTTCCATTATTTTGTCCTGCTTAATGCAATCTCACAATGTTCATTTTTAAATCGCTCAATACCTCTTTGATGTACCCATCTTTCATAGAAACAAATACAGCCAATGCAGGATGAGAATCACTGTAACAGTTTCCAGCTTTGGTTTCACCTGCTTCTAAGTTAAATGTAAAGGTGTATTCAGGGTTTTCACATGTTCTGCAATTACCACCATCGAGATCATAATACATGTCCTCTCTGATTTTCAGTGCTGCTGGTGCTGCATTAGAATTGGTGATGCTTAAAATTTTATAGGTCATCAATTCGTTTCGACTTTCGTTGTTACATTCAGTTAATTGAGCACTGATACTAACGCCGTTTTCACTGAACAATATTTCAGGTGATCCAATAGGGGTGCTTAAAATTTTTTGACCAAATGAACAAAAAGAGATGGCAGCTAAAAATCCGATTAACGAAATACGTAACATAAGCGTTGGTTTAGTTAAATTTATACATGTTCAAGACGACAGGGTTTGTAAAATTGTTGCTTTAAACGCTTAAAATTATTCAATATTTTTGAAACAATAAAAAATGATTGAAATAGAACGCAAATTTTTGGTGAAATCAATGGATGATTTGATGCCATTATTAAAAGAGGGCCAACATATTCAACAGGGATATTTGTTCTCTGAACCCAACAAATCATGTCGAGTTCGTATCAAAGGAACTAAAGGTTTTTTAACGGTGAAGTATGGCTCCGAATTGTTTTCGCGCATTGAATTTGAATATGAAATCCCATTGAATGATGCACTTGAATTATTAAATCAATGTGATAGAAGCTTGCAGAAAATCAGGTACGAAATCCCCGTGGGTAATCATGTACTCGAAATTGATGTTTTCGGTGGGGCACTGGATGGACTCGTACTTGTTGAAGTTGAGTTGAATCATGAAAACGAAACCATCCAATTTCCTTCTTGGGTTGGAGAAGAAGTAACCCACGACCCGAAGTATCTTAACGTGAATTTAATTAAATCGCTTTAATTAATTGCGTTCTGGGGGTGTTGAAATACAATCCACCACTGACCCCCCAATGGTCACAGTAAAGAATCGCTTAAAATCAGATATATTGGTTATGTCAAATGGTATTTTAGTGTCGTCTACCAATTGATTAAACTCATTTATTGCAATTTTCTTCATGTATTTGTCAATGACCGTTTCCTCATCCCAAATATCTTCATCAATTAGGTAAATGGTTGATTCGTGGAACGCTATGAAATCCTGGTCTTCAACCATGGGTGTAACTGCTTCCCAAAATTCCTCAGTAGGTAGAACGCTTAAATAAGCGCGATTTAGGGTCTTCATTGTATTTTTGTTTTTGTTTTGGTTTTTGGTTTTGTCCAGCTACTTAGTTTTCCTTTCACTTGTTCAATGATGAGTAAAGTACTGTCTTTTGGGTTACAATAAACTTGATAATTCAGCCATTTTTTTTGATCCAATTTATTGGAAGAGCGTACCTCGATAATGGAAAATTTATTGATCAATATGAGCATGTGATCGGAGGATATCTTGCTTCTTCCATACCAACCAATTTGTTTTTCTTCGGGTCCGAAATGATCTAACCAATTGAACAAGGCATTCTTACGGGCTATGGTATCTTTAAATTTCCACTCACCAAGGTAGGTTTTACCGGACAAATTACTTAAAATGAAGTGCGAATTATTTGGGGTTTTTCCATTACTGAACCGATCAAGAAAATGAAGCGACTCATCGATTCTAATGGAATCAAAGGCCAGGGCTACACTGTCGTTGTTGAAGCGTTTTAAATACGGAATTAAGGTGTCATTTTCTGGCTGTGCAATGTGTTCCTTTTTGTTCTTTGTGGGGCGGATGTCCTCAAGCGTTGCTGTTTTATCCGACGATTTGGTGGAGCAACTTATGCTGAGTGCACCAATAATACATAGCATGATGAATAAAAATGACGCTTGTAGTACTTTCATGATTCAGCCACAATTTTAACGATTTATTGGAAATTTTAGGCGCACAATCCTTATTTTTGTAAAAAAACGATATGAAAACATTGGTACGTTACGCTTCTATGGCATTGTTGCTTTCCGCTTGTGCAACGCAAGTTCCATACACAAACATGATTCGAGATGAGTTTTCGTTGGACTCTGAAGAAAAAATGGGAAAAGTACAATTTTATATATCCCATACCATTGTAATGGATGAAGAAGTTAAAAATGAGAACTCCACGACCACAGCTAATGGAACGCTCATTAACAGCTCATCGACAAAAAAAGAATCTGTAATTATTCAAGCAGGAACGCCGTGTGTATTTGATTCTTATGGCCCTAAAGGCGAAATGTTGATCCGATTTGAAACAGGTGATGGGAAAGTTTTAAAGTTTTCATCAAAGAATGAATCAAATCGTAGATATTATTTTGATGTAGATTGGAATCAAGCAGGGGGTCCTAAAATTAAATACGGTGATGTTACCTATAAAATCGATGTGCTTAGAGGTAGTCCAAGATCAGCTTACATCAAAGTAGCAAAGAAGAAGCTCGAAAAAGTTAAAAGAAAAGACCGTTTCGTACGCGGTATGAAAGTCTAAGTAAATAATAAGGCCATTCGTTAGGATGGCTTTTTTAATGTATTGAAAAACATGGTTATGAAAAAAATAGTGATCTTATTCATATTCACTCATGGAGTGTTGAGTGCCCAAAAAAAATCAGAACCTAAGGTTGAAAACAAGCTGAATTATGATGCTGGAACTGTTTCAGCGCTTAATTTTAGGATGGTTGGTCCTGCGTTAACTTCAGGTAGGGTAGCGGATATTGCGGTTCATCCAACCAATAAGGATGTGTGGTATATTGCCGCAGCAAGTGGTGGGGTATGGGTTACTAAAAATCATGGCATCACATTTCAGCCCATCTTTGATGGACATGGCAGTTATTCTATCGGTTGTGTTGAGCTTTCGCCTTCAAATCCGAGCACGGTTTGGGTAGGCTCTGGTGAAAATAACAATCAACGTTCGGTTAGCTATGGCGACGGCGTATATAAATCAGTAGATGGCGGGAAGTCGTTTACAAACATGGGACTTAAACAATCGGAACACATTGGTAGTATTGTGATTCACCCAACGAACGACCATGTATTATGGGTTGCAGCTTATGGCCCACTTTGGAGTAAAGGCGGCGAACGAGGTGTATACAAGTCAGTTGATGGTGGAAAAACATGGAAAAGAACCCTATTTGTTTCGGATGACACAGGTATTGCTGAAGTAGTGATTGATCCAAGTAATCCAGAAATTTTATATGCCTCGTCGCATCAACGTCGAAGACACGAATGGACCTATGTGGGTGGTGGTCCAGAATCTACGGTATATAAATCTACTGATGGGGGAGAAACGTGGCGAGAAATTGCCTCAGGTCTTCCTAAGTCGGATATGGGAAGAATTGGACTTGCCGTTTCACCGGCTGATCCCAACTGGATTTATGCGATTGTTGAAGGACGCTACGATAAAGGCGGGGTTTATTTGAGCACTAATAAAGGAGAGTCTTGGACAAAGCAAGGTGGTTTTTCGACCAGTGGCAATTACTATCAAGAAATTTTCTGCGATCCATTGAACAAGCGAAAAGTCTTTGCCATGGATACATATATGCATCATACGGAAGATGCAGGGGTTACCTTTAAACCAACGGGTGAATCCCACAAACACGTTGATAATCATGTGATTTGGATCGACCCTTCCAATACCGATCATTGGTTGGTTGGTTGCGACGGAGGCGTATATGAAACGTATAGTCATGCCAAGGAATGGCGGTTTTTTGATAACTTACCCATTACGCAGTTTTACAAGGTAACTACAGATAATGATTATCCATTTTATAACATTTACGGTGGTACACAAGATAATAATTCCATGGGCGGTCCTTCAGGTACAACCAATGTAAGTGGGATATTGAATACGGATTGGTTCATTACCAATGGAGGTGATGGGTTTGAGTCGGCAACCGATTGGAGTAATCCAAACATTACCTATGCCCAAGCGCAATATGGTTGGTTGGTTCGATATGATAAACAAAGTGGAGAAAAAGTTCCGATTCAACCGATGCCAGCGAAAGGTCAGCCAGGTTATCGTTGGAACTGGGATGCGCCATTGTTGGTTTCGAAACATGATGCATCTACTTTATATTTCGCAGCGAACAAGGTGTTTAAGTCTGCAAATAAAGGGGATGATTGGACAGAAATTTCACCGGATTTAACACGTCAAATGGATCGCAACAAACTCCCTGTAATGGGACAGGTTTGGAGCATCGATGCGGTGATGAAGAATGCATCCACAACAGTTTATGGTAATGTGGTGGCTTTAGATGAATCGCCTTTAACAAAAGGGTTATTGTATGTAGGTACAGATGACGGATTGATTCAAGTTTCACAAAACGAAGGGAAAGATTGGAAGAAAATTGATGGAATCCCTGGTGTACCCGCTCAAACGCGAGTGAACATGTTGACCGCGTCACGATTCAATGATCAAGTGGTTTATGCTGCGTTTAATAATCAACGTAACGGTGATTTCAAACCGTATTTATTTAAGTCCTCAGATCGAGGACTTACTTGGACTTCTATTGCCAGTAATTTACCGGATCGAGGAACAGTTTACTGTATTAAGCAAGATTTTAAATCACCTAATTTATTGTTTGTTGGAACAGAGTTTGGAGCGTATTTTACAACGGATGAAGGACAACATTGGACAAAATTAAGTGGCTTGCCGACGGTTGCGGTGTATGATTTGGAAATCCAAGAACGTGAATGTGATTTGGTCGCTGCAACGTTTGGACGTGGATTCTATGTGTTAGATAACTATAGCCCGCTTAGGGGGTTAACGAAGGATGTGCTGAATAAAAATGCATACCTATTTGATACTGAGGATGCCTTGTTATATGTACCGGCAGATCCGCTTGGATTGGAAGGGACAGGATTTCAAGGGCATAACATGTGGGCTTCAGAGAATCCTGCCTTTGGTGCTGTATTTAACCTATATCTCAAAGAAGATCATCAATCCTTAAAAAGTCAACGTCAAGAAAAAGAGAAAGCCCTTGAAAAAGATAAAAAGGAAGTGAATTACCCCACGATGAATGAATTGCGAGCGGAGGCACAAGAAACGCCAGCCACCTGTATTTGGGTAATCTCGAATGAAACAGGCAAGGAAATCAAGCGATTTACGACTTCACCTGCCAAGGGAATTTCACGCGTAACTTGGAATTTAAGAAGCAATCCCAGTACCTCTGTGAATGGTGGAAATAATGGGTTCTTAGTGCCGTCAGGGAAGTACTCGCTGATTGTTTATTTGCTAACAAATAAAGGGATAGATACCCTAGTTAATGACCATGTCTTTAATGTTAAGGCTTTAAATAATCAAACCCTCGTTGCGCAGAATCCAGAGGAACTTAATTCCTTCCGTAAGGAAGTGGCAGAGGTAAGTCGAAAAGTAAGTGGAATTGGAGAGATTATTCAAGAGTTTAGTACCCAACTGGGTCTTGTAGAATCCGCTTTATTGAATTATCCCAATACAGATATTCGAATGTTACGTGAAGTGAAGATGTTAATTCTTGGATTAGATTCATGCAAGTTGATTATGTATGGGGATCAGTTACTAACGAAACATGAATTTGAATCAGCACCAAGCTTAACCGGACGTTTAGGAATGGTGGAATATATGTTGTACGATAATACAACTGGAGTTACGAATACACATCGATCTAATTTAACGGCAGTCAAGGAAGAATACGTTGTGGTTTCCTCGCGTATTAAACAAATGCTAACCTTGTTCTACGGGATAGAAGAGCGAATGGCTCAAGTTCCGATTCCTTACACAAAATCACGCGGACTTTTGTGGAAAGAAGATTAACATTGGTAATTTTAGTTTATTCGTTTTGGTACCACTCTTCTGATTCAGCGTCCAGTTCAAAAACGCATCCGGTTTTTTGACACGAATGCAGCACAGTTGTTCGATTAATGTGAGTTGTAAATACGACTCACCGCTAAGAACAATCCAAATCCTGTGCACACCGAAATCCCGACATTTAAAAGGAGGAATCCCCACATGCCTTGTTCAAATAACTGAACATTTTCCGCCGAAAAGGTACTGAACGTACTGAATCCTCCACAGAAACCAATACCTAGTAGGGGTAATACCCACATTGGACGATCACCGGTTTTTAAGTAAACCATGATGAAAGCAAGGATACTTGTTGCGAGTATATTGCTTAATAAGGTAGACCACGGGAAAGATTTAGAAAGGATCAACTGCTGTGAAATATAATACCGCAACACACTTCCAATTCCTCCGCCTATAAATACAAGGATCCAATTCATATCGTTATAAATTTTCTGAAAACTAAGCGGGTGCACCAACCAACGAAAAGGCCAAACAAGATTCCAAACACAATATCACTCGGATAATGAACCCCAAGGTAAATCCGACTATAGCAAACCAGTATTCCAATACCCAATAAGATATAATTCCAGTACTTTCGTTTTTCCTGAAACCAGGGAAAAATAAAACCTATAAAACCGGCTAAATTCGCGGCATGAGAAGAAAAAAAGCCGTATTGTCCACCGCGGTAATATTCCCCAGGAGATTCTTCATACAAATGCAGTTTTGGTCCAATTACCAGGTGATGAGAAGGACGATACCGTTTTACGCCCTCTTTAAATACTTGGGTTGAAATGATGTCGGTAATGCATATCGTAAGTACAACAAAACCCAAAAGGTAGAGGGCTTTTTTGATTTTATAATCGGTAATGAGGTAATAAAAGGTAATGATATATACGGGTAAGAGTCCGATGGTTTTACTTAAATTCCAAAATATTACGTCGAAAAATGGTGAATGAAAACTATTGATAATAATCAATAGGGATTGGTCGATATGCTCAAGCCAATCGATCATTCATTAAGGGCTTTCCAAACCATATCTTTCAATTCAGGTAACCCTGTTTGTGCTACCGCGGATATAAAGCAAACCGGAAGGTCTTTCGGAAGTAACTTTGTCATTTGCTTCATCATGATTTCATCCAGCATATCACGCTTGGTAATTGCTAACATGCGCGTTTTATGCACTAATTCTGGATTATACTTTTTAAGCTCCTTCAATAAAATCTTATATTCTTTTTTAATGTCGTCGCTGTCTGCTGGAATCATGAATAGCAGCACAGAATTCCGTTCAATATGTCTTAAAAATCGTAAGCCAAGACCTTTACCTTCATGAGCACCTTCAATGATTCCTGGAATATCTGCCATTACAAAGGAACGGTGGTCACGGTAAGATACGATTCCTAAATTTGGTCTCAACGTGGTAAATGGATAATCCCCAATTTCTGGTTTGGCTGCGGAAAGCACGGAAAGCAGGGTGCTTTTTCCGGCATTTGGAAATCCGACAAGACCAACATCCGCCAATATTTTTAATTCCCAGATTTTCCATCCTTCCATTCCGGGTTCACCGGGTTGTGCGTACCTGGGGGTTTGGTTGGTTGGTGATTTGAAATGGTTGTTTCCAAGTCCACCTCTACCGCCGCGCTCAATGATTTGCTCTTCCCCGTCCTCAGTAATTTCAAACAATACTTCACCGGTCTCAGCATCTTTAGCTATCGTACCTAAGGGTACTTCAATATAACTATCCTTGCCTTGAGCTCCGGTTTTCAAGGCTCCAGATCCATGAACCCCATGGTACGCTTTGATATGTTTGTTATACTTTAGATGAAGTAAGGTCCAAAGCTGTTTATTTCCTTTAACAACAACGTGTCCTCCGCGTCCACCATCTCCACCGTCCGGTCCCCCTTTAGGAATATATTTTTCTCTTCTGAAGTGGGTTGAACCGCCTCCTCCGTTACCAGATTTGGTGTGGATTTTAACGTAATCAAC
>JBJTWL010000070.1:0-9014 GCA_046081745.1 Flavobacteriales bacterium
AAACATTAAAAGTTGCCGGTATATGGATGGCATTGGGGTTAATTATCTATTTTGCCTATAGTAGAAAGAACTCTCATTTGCACAAATAGGAACGCTTTAATCTACGTTATTTATGGGCAATGTCCCTCAAAAATCATTAGGACTCCTCGATGCAACGCTATTGGTTGCGGGTTCAATGATTGGATCAGGGATTTTCATAGTTTCATCCATCATGATGAACGACATCGGTTCACCTGCATGGATGTTAGTGCTGTGGATATTAACCGGTATCATCACAATTTTAGCAGCCCTCAGTTATGGCGAGCTAGCGGGGATGATGCCTAATGCTGGCGGACAATACGTATACATACAAAGAGCTTTCGGAAGATTGCCATCCTTTTTGTACGGATGGACCGTGTTTACCGTAATCCAAACAGGTGTGATAGCGGCCGTAGCGGTTGCGTTTGCAAAATATACGGCAGTTTTTTTTCCTTCGTTAAATAACATTTTAATGGATGCAGGCATCCTTAAACTGACCTTTGGACATGTTATTGCTGTTGGGTCTGTGGTAATTTTAACCTATTCAAATGCTAAAGGCCTGAAGAATGGTAAAATTATTCAATTCATTTTTACCGCTGCAAAGTTGTTTGCTTTATTTGCCCTGATTGTATTGGGCATTTACCTCGGTTTTAAATCGAATGTATTCACCTTAAACATGGCCGATGCATGGACTGCCTTCAAGACCACCAAAAATAGCACAGGAGCAGTGAGCACAACCCCCCTTGTGGGATGGGCATTGGTAGGTGCTCTCGGCGCAACAATCATTAATTCGCTGTTCTCTGCAGATGCATGGAATAATGTGACATTTATTGCCGGTGAAATACGAGACCCCAAAAAAAACATTCCACGAAGTCTATTCTTAGGGACATTAATCGTAACCTTAATTTATGTGTTAGCCAATGTGGCATACCTCATGTTATTGCCGAATCAAGACATCATGAATGCTCCAAGCAACCGGGTTGGTGCCGCAGCTGCTCATGTGATTTTCGGTGAACCTGGAGTGCTCATTATGGCTGGATTGATTATGGTATCAACCTTTGGGTGTAATAATGGATTAATCCTTGCGGGTTCGCGCTTATATCATGCCATGGCGAAGGATGGCTTGTTTTTGAAAAAAGCAAATAAGCTTAACCATCAGGGGATTCCAAGTGCTGCCCTTTGGATTCAATGCCTTTGGGCGTCCTTGTTATGTTTATCCGGAAAATACGAGGATCTACTAACCTACAGTACCTTCGCAAGTTTGTTGTTTTATATACTAACCATTGCGGGTATTTTTAGGTTGCGTAAAACCGAACCTGATACCCCTCGACCCTACCGCGCAATAGGCTACCCAATCCTTCCTTTCCTTTATATTACAATAACCATCAGTATCTGTATCGTTCTTTTGATTTACAGCCCATTAAACACCATAATTGGACTGTTCATCGTCTCCTTAGGTGTCCCGGTTTACTTTCTTACCAACAAAAAACAATAGGAGTCTTTAAATCTTCGTTTGGGTAAACAATGAGTCAACAACCCAAACTAACTGAACGAACTAAACGTGGCCTCGTCATATGGTCTATTCTAGCCTTCGGAATTGTAATCACCCCGAGAATAATACGAACCTGGTTTCCAGGAAAGCCTATTAAAATCGAAATAAAAACACTAGAAAAGATAGCTCATTTCAAACAATCTGAGCGAAAAACACACAGATATTACGCGCGGAATCGATACTGTACGCCACCCTGCAAATTCAATCCTAATGAATATACCTTGAACCAATGGATGGCACTCGGATTAACCCAAAAACAAGCAGAAGTTGTATTGAAATTTTGTAAATACCCCTTACGATCAAATGATGACTTAAAACGAATTTTTGTGATTCCCGAGGCCTTATTTTTCCGAATTAAAGACTCTACCATATATCCTCAGAACGTTCCTGTAACCAACGTCAAAGCGGACATTAAGACACTCCCAAACAAAAGATTTTTAAAAATCAAGGTGAGTTCGATGGATAGTTCCTCGTTAGTAACCATTAAAGGAATAGGACCATTTTATGCCAAGATGATTATGCGATATGAACGAGCCTTAGGCGGATTTATTAAGAAAGAGCAACTTCTTGAAGTATATAAAATGAATCCTGAAACCTATGAAATCCTTTGTAATAAACTTGATTTCTCTGAAACGCAGATTCGTAAAATCTCCATAAACAAAGCCAATATTGAAGCGCTTGAAAAACACCCTTATTTAAATCGATGGCAAGCCAATTCCATTGTAAAAATTCGTTTGCAGCTTGGTGGATACCAATCCATTCAAGAACTCAGGAAATCACATTTAATCAACGCAGAAGATTTTGAGAAGTTAGAACCATACGTATCTTTGTAGTATGGAACTTACGCATAAAATTACCCAAGCCATCAGAGATGTACATAATTTCCCAAAGGAAGGAATTGTATTCAAGGACATTACGCCCATTATGTTAGATGCCGGCCTTAGCAATGATATCCTAAAAGACTTAACCGCACGATTCAGGTCTGAAAACCTTCAAGGCATTGCAGGCATAGAAAGCAGGGGGTTTTTATTTGGATTTCCGCTAGCGATGGCGTTAGGCATCCCTTTTATTATGATTCGTAAAAAAGGAAAATTACCCTATGAGAAGATTTCCCATGCGTATGAGCTAGAATACGGTTCGGCAGTCATAGAAATGCATTCAGATGCTATTTCCCCGGGCGACCGAATCTTAATCCATGATGACCTTTTAGCAACCGGAGGATCTGCAGCTGCTGCGGCGGAACTGATTCAAAAATGCCAAGGGGTGGTTGCTGGGTTCAATTTCTTGGTTGAATTGGAATTTTTAGCGGGACGGGACAAACTTAAAACCTATTCAAACCACATTTCAAATTTGGTACAATATTAACATCAACACATCAATCAACATGAACTTTGAAAAAAATGAAAACCAGCAAATGATTGCACAAATGGTGCGGGACTTTGCAGAAAAAGAAATCAGACCCCATATGATGGATTGGGACCGCGACGAGCACTTTCCGGTAGAAACGATGAAGCGCATGGGAGAGTTGGGATTACTCGGCATCTTCGTTCCTGAATCTTATGGCGGGTCAGGCTTTACTTATTTTGAATATGCAACCGCACTCATGGAGCTCGGAAGAGTTTGTGGGGGAATTGGACTTAGTGTGGCCGCCCATAACTCCTTGTGTACAGGGCATATTTATTATCACGGAAACGAAGAACAAAAGCGTCGTTTTTTACCAAAATTGGCCAGTGGAGAATTTATTGGAGCGTGGGGGTTAACAGAACCCAATACGGGATCGGATGCCATGCGCATGAAAACAACGGCGGTAAAAGAGGGTAATGATTGGATCATTAACGGTGCAAAAAATTGGATTACACATGGCCTTTCAGGGGATGTAGCGGTGGTGCTTGTTAGAACCGGAGAACTGCTAGATAGTAATGGAATTACTGCATTTATCATCGAAAAAGGAATGCCCGGTTTTTCGGCGGTTAAAATCAAAGATAAATTTGGTGTACGGGCAAGTGAAACGGCCGAATTAATTTTCGATAATGTCCGAGTGCCTCAAGAAAATGTGATCGGAGAAGTTGGACAAGGCTTTAAACAAGCCATGCAGGTACTAGATGGAGGACGGATTTCTATCGCTGCCCTAAGTTGCGGCATTGCCCGGGGAGCGTTTGAAGCATCCGTTAAATATGCAAAAGAGCGCGAACAGTTTGGACAAGCTATCGCTGGATTTCAAGCCATTGCATTTAAACTCGCCGATATGGCCACAGAAATTGAAGCCTCCGAACTGTTAACCTTTCAAGCGGCATATCGAAAAAACCATAAATTAAGTGTTACCAAAGAAGGTGCTTTTGCCAAGTATTTTTCCTCGGAAGTAGCCGTAAAATGTGGTAATGAAGCCGTTCAAATCATGGGTGGTTACGGGTATACCCGTGAGTATCCAGCCGAGAAATTCTTGAGGGATTCTAAACTACTAACCATTGGTGAAGGAACCTCTGAAATTCAAAAATTAGTAATCTCAAGAGATTTAATAAAATAAATTTGGATTTTTAGCGGTTTACCGTATCTTTGCAATCCAAAAAGTTAGAACATATGCTTATTATTCCGATTAAAGAAGGTGAAAACATCGAGCGTGCACTTAAGAAGTACAAGAAAAAGTTTGAAAAAACAAACGTAATGAAACAACTTCGAGCGCGTAAAGAATTCGAAAAACCATCTATTTCTCGACGTCAACAGGTAATTCGTGCCGCGTACAAGCAACGTATGCAATCAGAACAATTGTAACATTACAACTCATATTTCGTTAAGGGGCCTAGGCCCCTTTTTTTATGCTCCAAAAATTCTACGAATACTTGCGCTTTGAAAAGCGTTTTTCTGAACACACCCTGGTTGCCTATACTACGGACTTGGAGCAATTTATTGAGTTTTCAGAAGCACAGACTTTAACCGATTTTTCCCACATGAAATCGGTATTCATTCGCGGATGGATTGTTCAACTGATGGATGAAGGATATTCCAATAAAAGTGTAAATCGAAAATTAGCATCCCTTCGGACCCTTTTCAAATGGATGCGTAAAGAAGGACTGTGCGTTGAAAATCCAATGTCAAGAATTCGAGGTCCCAAGGTTGAAAAACGACTCCCCACGTTTGCTCGCGAACAAGAATTGGGGTCAGATCGGACACAACCCCTTTTTAATGATGACTTTAATGGATTACGCGATGAATTAATGCTGGAATTATTCTACCAAACTGGCATTCGTTTGAGTGAACTCATTGGATTAACCTTACAAGATATTCAATCCAACAGCATCAAGGTACTTGGAAAACGAAATAAAGAGCGTATTATACCTATTAGTTCCTCCCTGATAAACATATTGAACCGATATATCGCTGCACGAACCGTTTACTCCAAATGCAATCGATTGTTCATTCTTGAAAACGGTAAGCCGCTTTATCCTGCGTTCGTTTATCGAAAGATTCACCACATGCTGGGAACCCTTACCACCTTGGATAAACGCAGTCCGCATGTATTACGACATACCTTCGCTACGCACATGCTTAATAACGGAGCAGGTCTGGAAACATTAAAAGCCTTACTCGGTCACGCATCCCTGGCAGCAACACAGGTTTACACACACAACTCCTTTGCGCAATTACATCAAATATACCGTCATTCGCATCCGCGAATGAGTAAACGCTAAGGCCTTAATTTTGGGTTGTTTAAATGGCGTGACGCATCTCGCTGCGTTTTTTTATCGAGATTTTTAATCATTGCCTGAGTAAGATCTATTCCCGTTTGATTAGCAATGCATAGTAATACAAACATTACATCTGCTAATTCATCCCCTAATTCTTTGTTTTTATCAGACTCTTTTTCGCTTTGTTCGCCATACCTACGTGCTATTATTCGCGCTACCTCACCTACTTCCTCTGTGAGCATCGCCATATTCGTTAAGGGATCAAAATAACGGACGCCGTTCTCTTTAATCCATTGATCAACCAAGGATTGTGCTTCATCTATTTTCATAGGCCTTCATGTATTGTTGGACATATTTCCCAATAATGTCAAATTCCAGATTTACACGGTCACCTATGCCAAGTTGATGAAAGGTGGTATGATCGTATGTGTATGGAATAATACAAACACTGAATTGATTCGCTCGGGCATCAACCACGGTAAGGCTTACACCGTTTACCGTAATGGACCCTTTTTCTACGGTCAATTGATCTCCCTCATACGTAAAGGTAAATTTCCAGCTTCCTGCTTGGTCTTCGATGGCATTGCAAATCCCTACCGTATCAACGTGACCTTGAACAATATGCCCATCGAGCCGGCCATTATGCTGCATACTTCGTTCCAAATTCACTAAATCCCAAAGCTTCCAGTCGGCAAGATTTGTTTTTACAATCGTTTCATGAATGGCAGTGACTTGATATTCGGAAGAAGATTGATTGACATGAACCACCGTCAAACAACAGCCATTATGTGATACGCTTTGATCCACTTTAAACGACGGTGCCAAGGCGGTTGTTAACGTAAGCGTTACGTTGTTTTGATGTTTCTCAATTCCAACTATACGAGCCATTTCCTCAACAATTCCTGTGAACATTATTTAATGGTTTTGATTACTAAATTTATACCCAACGCCGCGGATCGAATGGAAATATTTTGGGTGTTTTTGATCGCCTTCAAACATCTTACGAAACGCCAATACAAAGTTATCAATTGTTCGAGTAGTAGGGTACACATCCTCCCCCCAAACTTTATCTAATATCTCATCTCTCGATAAAACTCTGTTCTCGTTTTCTACAAAAAGCCGCAATAACGACATTTCTTTTTTTGATAAGGCCTGGACTTCAAGCGTGCTGGAATTTAACACCTCCATGGATTCAAAATCAAGCTCAAATTGACCTAATTGATAGGTGAGTGATTGTTTTGGAATCAACACGTGAACTCGAAGCATGAGTTCCTCTAAATCAAATGGTTTTGGTAAATAGTCATTGGCACCAGCTTTCAAGCCTTCAATTCGGTCTGTCGTATTTCCCTTGGCCGATAAAAATAAGATTGGCACATTACTTACAGCCCGTATCGCTTTACATAATTCAATGCCAGAATGCCCAGGAAGCATGTTGTCTAACATAACTAAATCACATGAGATTACGTGCTGCATATTCGCAATGACATGATCGCCATGCGAATAATTAAGCGTACTGTAGCCCTCCTTACCCATGTTAAATAAGATGAATTCCATCAAAATTGGGTCGTCTTCCACGACGCAAATTCTTGCCATTTTTTAAAGGTTAAAAATTGTATATTTGTGAGTGAAATTAAACAAATTCCTTTCTCTATGAAAAAACTTTTACTCGGATTCCTGAGTGCATTAATGCTTACGGTATCAATTCAAGCTCAGGTTCACGTGTTTTCAAAACAAGTGTTTGGAAAAGATGTTCCTACCATGGAAGTGGATGCACCAAATTTAGTACAACTTGCACAAGAAGATGCCTTGAGAGACAAACAAGGCTTATTGTATCGAATTGGGGTAGCGCGTACTGTAAATCTTTCACCGCTCAACGCAGGTATTTGGAGTACGCTTCCAAATGGGGACCGACAATGGACATTGCGTGTACGTTCAGCAGGCGCTGAAGCATTAAGTTTCTTATTTCAAACCTTTAAGGTTTATAATGGGACAACATTAGAAATTAAAAATAATCAAGGTTCTTTGCTTCATCCCGTATTAACTCAAAAGGATGTAGAAACTCATTTCATGTATAATGCCGCACTTTGCAGCGGTGACGAAATGATTCTAGTTTTAACTGAACCTAAAAACAGTACTCCCTCTGAACTCTTTATTGATCGAATCATGTACAATTATCGTTCTACTGGAATGACAGACACAGAAAAAATAAACGAGTCAGGGGCATGCGAAGTCAATGTAAACTGTACCCCAGTTGGAGACAATTGGCAAGATGAAAAACGCGGTGTTGCTCGTATATATGTGGTTGAAGGTGGGCAAGCAGGATGGTGTACTGGGTCTTTAGTCAACAATTTAGCCAATGACTGTAAGCCCTTGTTTTTAACGGCTTTGCATTGTGGTGTAAATTGTAGTGCCGCTGACTTTAATCAATGGAAATTCTACTTTCGTTATGAATCTCCAAACTGTACCAATCCAAATACTGCAGGAACTTTAGATGATTACTTTATCAACGGATGTGTCAAATTATCTGATTCTGGTGATGGAGGAGGATCTACGGGTTCAGATTTCCTCTTAGTTCAATTAGGGACCGTTGCAAATCAAGCATCTACAATTACGACCCTTAAATCAGCAAACTTTAACGCCTATTGGAATGGCTGGGATGCTAATAATACAGTTACAACAGGAGGTGCTGGAATTCATCACCCAGCAGGTGACATTAAGAAAATATCAACATTTAGTGGAAATACTGTTTCTAGTACATGGGGAAGCACACCGAATACGCACTGGCGATTGGTTTGGACCGCAAACACCAACGGTCATGGTGTAACAGAAGGAGGGTCCTCTGGTTCCCCAATATTTAATAATTCTTCGGGTAGAATCATTGGAACGCTTACTGGTGGTGGGTCTTTTTGTAATGCGACAAACCAACCCGATTTTTACGGTAAAGTTTCTTACCACTGGATTTCCAATGGCACCACAAACAACCGTCGCTTGAAACCATTCCTAGACCCTGCCAATACGGGAGCGTTAACACAAAATGGTTCAGCAGATCCTTGTTCTTCTCCTTCCGTACCGGTTGCTAATTTCGTGGGGAATCCTACCACCGTTAATGTTGGTGGAACAGTTGCGTTTACCGATCAGTCCAGTGGATCGCCCACATCATGGAGTTGGGCAATATCCGGTGGTGGATGGACCTATAGCGGGGGCACGAGTGCTACATCGCAAAACCCACAGGTAACCTTTAATACGGTTGGGCAATACACCGTTACGCTTACCGCGACAAACGCCTTAGGGAACGACGCAGAAGTTAAAACGAACTATATTAACGTGGTGCAACAGACTGGACCTTGTACGCCTTCAGCAACAACGTGTGATGAATATATCCAAAACGTAACGTTAAATACCATTAACAACACGACTTCGTGTACGTCAGGAGGTTATGCGGATTATGGAAATACGACCACTACCTTGGTGAAAAACAATGCATACAGCATTACCGTTGCTCCCGGTATCATTGGTCAAGCAGGGATTACGGCCTACACAGACGATGAAATTGCTGTGTGGATTGATTACAATAATGACATGGACTTTGCCGATGCTGGGGAGCAAGTTGGATACGTTTTAGTGGCCGCCGGATGGAGTAATGTATTCAATTTTACCGTTCCTACCAATGCTACAACAGGGCTTGTAAACATGCGCGTTCGTATTTCGTTTTCTGATGCGACACAAGGGGGGGCGCCAATCGATCCTTGTGCTGCAGCAAC
>JBJTWL010000071.1:0-3997 GCA_046081745.1 Flavobacteriales bacterium
GTTCGAGGATTTTCCAAATTGCAATCACAATATTTTCGGTGGATGCCATGATTCCTTCCAAAAATGGCACATCCAGATTTAAATTCTTGTGATCTAATTTCTCCGTAACCTCTTTTTTAATAATGCTACTTAAACCTTTTAAGTTCATTACAAATCCAGTATCTGGGTCTGGATCGCCACATACCGTAACAAAAAGTACAAAATTATGGCCATGCCAGTTTTTGTTGGCACAACGTCCAAATACTTCGTTGTTCTTTTCGTCACTCCAAGTAGGCTGCCATAATTTATGTGCAGCATTAAACGTTTCTCTACGAGTGATATACACTTTATTCATAACTCACGGATTTTCAATCGTTATTTTGACAGTTTGATCTAAGCTTAGCTGTTCTAGACGAACGGTTATCAATTGGTTTACAAGCGATGGATCATAAAGGGTCTCTACTTTTACGTAATTTTCAGTGAATCCATACATTTTACCCTCATCTTCTTCATGCTCGAATAATACGGTTTTCTTCTGACCTATTTGGCTGTGATAAAACTGTTTTTTCTTTCGGTCACTTAGTAAATGCAGTTGTTTACTTCGTTCCTTTCGAATGTGCATTGGAACGGCATCTCCAAGTTTTACAGCAGTGGTATTTGCTCGTTCAGAATAGGTAAAAACATGCAGGTAAGAAATATCAAGGGAATATAAAAAATCAACAGTCTCCTGAAAATCTGTTTCTGTTTCTCCAGGAAATCCAACAATTACATCTACCCCAATACAGCAGTTCGGATTTAATCGTTTGATTTGTTCTACCCGGTCTTGGAAAATGGAGCGTTCATATTTCCTGCGCATTAATTTTAATATACGGTCGCTACCGGATTGCAGTGGAATATGAAAGTGAGGCATGAATCGGGTGCTTCGGCTTAAACAAAAATCGATAATTGCATTGCTCAGTAAGTTTGGTTCAATGGAAGAAATCCTGAACCGATCAATTCCTTCAAGGGTGTCTAACGCTTGAATCAACTGGTAAAAATTTTCGTCTCCTCCTTGACCAAAATCACCAATGTTGACTCCGGTTAATACTACTTCCCGTACCGGACTAGCCACTAATTTTCTAGCCTCTTCTACGGTTTCGGCTATTGTTGCATTTCTACTTTTTCCACGGGCCAATGGGATCGTACAAAAGGTACAGAAGTAATCGCAACCGTCTTGAATTTTCAAAAAACTACGGGTGCGGTCGCCTGCACTGAAAGATGGATTGAAGGTTAACGCGTGTTTAATGGACTCGTTTTTCACCACTTGTTCTGGCTTGCTATAATTCGCTTCAACCTCTTCCAGTAATTTGAATTTTTCATTGGCACCAAGCACCATGTTTACCCCGGGGATTTTAACAATAACGTCAGGTTTTAATTGGGCAAAACAACCCACTATAGCCACATAACCCGTTGGATTAATTTCTTTCGCTTTGCGCACCAATTGTTTGCATTTTTTATCTGCATTTTCTGTAACAGAGCACGTATTGATAACAAATACATCGGGTTCTTCCTCAAAGCCTACTCGGGCATAGCCTGCTTCCTCGAAACTTCGAGCAAGGGTAGACGATTCGGAGAAATTGAGTTTGCATCCGAGCGTATAAAACGCAACCTTTCGTTGAAATTGCATGTGCAAAAGTAAGGTAAAATCATGGGTTTTTATTCACTCCATACGTGCCATTTATTGCTAATTTTGTCAAAACTTCATTCATGCGAATTTTTAATAATGTCCTTGAGACTATCGGCAACACGCCACTCGTTAAAATCAATAAATTAACAAAGGATATTCCAGCCTTAGTGTTAGCCAAAGTGGAAACGACGAATCCGGGGAATTCTGTGAAGGACCGAATGGCTGTTAAAATGATTGAGGATGCCGAAAAAGCGGGGATGTTAAAACCGGGAGGCACTGTGATAGAAGGAACTTCAGGGAATACAGGAATGGGCCTTGCTTTAGCCTGTATCATAAAAGGATACAAATTGATATGTGTTCTCAACGATAAGCAGTCTAAGGAGAAAATGGACATTCTAAGAGCGGTTGGAGCTGAAGTGGTGGTGTGCCCAACGGCCGTAGAACCTACTGATCCACGATCTTATTATTCCGTTTCTAGAAGACTAGCCACCGAGATTCCTAATTCTTGGTATGTTAATCAGTATGACAACCTATCTAATCGTACGGCTCATTACGAACAAACAGGACCTGAAATTTGGGAGCAGACAGAGGGTAGGATTACCCATTTTGTAGTGGGTGTTGGAACGGGAGGCACCATTTCCGGGGTAGGTAAATATTTGAAAGAAAAGAATCCAAGCATAAAGATTTGGGGAATCGATACTTACGGTTCGGTGTTCAAGAAGTATAAAGAAACCGGAGTTTTTGATGAAAATGAAATATATCCCTACATCACCGAAGGAATCGGAGAAGACATCTTACCTGCGAATGTGGATTTTGATGTAATTGATCATTTTGAAAAGGTGACCGATAAAGATGCTGCTGTTTACACAAGAAGATTGGCTCGTGAGGAAGGCATTTTTGTTGGTAATTCTGCAGGTGCGGCCATCAAAGGATTAATTCAAATGGGGGAGCGGTTGACCAAGGATGATGTGGTGGTGGTCTTATTTCATGACCACGGAAGCCGTTATGTTGGAAAAATGTTCAATGATGATTGGATGCGTGAACGCGGATTCTTAGAAGAAGAACTGTTGACCGCAGGTGATTTGGTGGCTAAGCATAACGATAAACCCTTGGTTACAGTTTATGCAGAGGAATTGGTTTCGCATGCCATTGCTAAAATGCGCACCTACGGAATTTCCCAAATACCAGTATTAAAGGATGGAAAGGTTGTTGGATCCATTGAAGATAGTAATGTGTATCAAATATTGGTAGACGATCCAGCCCTCCGGGATGCACCTATTTCATCCATCATGAGGCCGCCATTTCCAGTAGTAAAACAACATACGCCCGTCGAAGAGCTTTGTAAATTGATTAGTAAAGATACCCCTGCAGTACTTGTGGAGTTGGATGGTGGAAAATCACACATTGTAACGCGGTATGATATAATTTCAGCCATGGCCTAATGACTGAGTTTAGGGATCAATTGGGTTTTGTAAGTTCGATTCCTCGGAATCCTCAACGCATTATTTCCCTAGTTCCATCCATTACCGAATTTCTATATGCCATAGGCATGGGAGAGCGGGTGGTTGGAATTACTAAATTCTGTATTTATCCTGATATTTGGTTTCAAACCAAAACACGTATTGGCGGTACCAAAACCCCAGATTTTGATAAAATCAAGGCACTATGTCCCGATTTAATTATTGGCAATAAAGAAGAAAATCAAGAAGAAGACATCATCCGTTTACGAGAATTGGCACCCGTTTACATGAGCGATGTGAATTCCATCGAAGACATGTATGTAATGATTCGCGATTTGGCAACCATCCTTGGTGTGGAAGCGGAAGGACCGAAATGGGTAGAGCAATGGAACGCCTATTTTAAATCGAATCGTAATAAAGGTCAAGGAAAAAAAGCCTTGTATGTCATTTGGAAAGATCCCATTATGGTGGTGGGTAAAAACACTTACATTGATGGCTACCTAACCGCCATCGGATATGAAAACTGCGTGAAAGAAACACGATATCCAATATGGAGTGAAACGATAAGCGGTAGCCCCGAATTGGTTTTGTTGAGTACCGAACCCTATCCCTTTAAAGAAACGGATTTTGAGTATTTCAAGACCATTTTTCCAAAGGCAGAAGTCGCATTAATTTCAGGTGAAGAATGTTCATGGTATGGCGTACGAAATGTCATTTAATCAACCCATACTATTTTTTGATGGTGATTGTCCCTTGTGCAATCGGGTGGTACGATTTATTTTAGACCAAGAGCGCGCCCCCGTACTTTATTTTTCAGCGCAGCAGCATCAAGCTACCTTGGGCTGGTTGGCTCAGCATCCAGAGTATGCGATGAACGAAGACACGGTGTACT
>JBJTWL010000072.1:0-3772 GCA_046081745.1 Flavobacteriales bacterium
CAAGGATTGGGAAAAGTTTCGGGTTTTCAGATGGTTTTAGTATGCCCGCCTGGGTTAAGAAATTATGTGTGTTTCTTGCTGTACTGTAGACATGGTTCATATCTACTTGGTCACTTGGCACATGAATCAAATGCAAGGTTCTTTGTATGATGTGGTCTTCAAGTCCTGTTTTTTCTTTCAAAACACGAGCCTTATCTTCAGGGGCTAATTTTGTTAAATCGGTGTAATATGCCTTTTGAATGGTATGGAAAAATTGTTTTCTAACCAAGGTAAAAGCAACCGAAGGGGATTCGTGTGATTGATAAATTGAGGATATCGTTTGTATATAGGTTCCCGTCAACTTACTCGGGGCTTCGGGAAGGGGAACAATGGCGCGTTTCCGTTTGCCTGCAAAAAAGACAAACAACATTAACCCAACTAATAAGGCAAAAACCGCATGTTTTAAGGCCGGATGGTTATTGATAAGCTTGAGCAAGGAATTTTCCTCTTCATCGACCGGTTCCTTCCATTCGTATTCGGATTTCCATTGTAAGGCAGCATAACTAATAAATAGCACACGATCATATGTTTTCAATTGATTGATTAGAAACTGAGCGTGTGAAAGCCCTGCTGGATTTAACAATTGGTAATTGACGATCGCTCTTGGATAGAAGCCCATCAATACATGCCCGTTTCCAACAGGAAACGCAGTTTCTACTACTAATCCATTCATGGTGCAAAGTGCTGGTTTATTGCAGGGTTGCATACCGAAGGTTCGAGAAGCAACCGTGTCTCCCTGATATAAATGATGTAATGTATAGGTCTTATTATGGGTTTGCAAGGGAATTTCGGCATCATAGGCGTAACCCATACTTCCTTGAATCGATAGGCTGTCATATACCCATTGATATGTTTTATTAACCAACAACAATAAGCCGTCTCCACGTTTTACACCCGAAATAAGTTGTTGGTATTGCGATGAATTCAATGTGACTGTATCGCCCACCATTACAAAAAGCGTCTTTTGAGTGGATTCCAACAAGGTATCTAACTCAGCTTCATTTGATACTTGTTTGATTTTTGAGTTGGTAACCTTTTTTTGCAACATCATGTTGAAATAATACAACCCGTAAGGGTCTTTACTGTCAAACCCATATTTCGAATACCAGTTTGAACTCGTATAACCTGCGGTAGCTTCATCACGTTGACTTTGGATCCATAGGATTAAACCTCCTCCAAGTACAAATAACAGGGCTATTCCTATATAAAGCACACGTTTATTCATTTGCTTTTAAGGTATTTAGGAAGGTTAGTAAAGTGGGTTCAACTTCACTGAAGCGCGATTTGTCAATTTCATATTCCCCATACCAAATCACATCAAATACATGAATACAAGATTGAAAGGAATGGCGAAAATCAGGATTTTTTAAGGCGGTGAGGTACTCGTGATTCGTTTTTTCTCGGGTCCATTTGATGTAATTAAGCCGTATTAGTTCTTTCAAAATAAGGGTGAAGTAAATCCGAACCGCTTCTCGGTATTTTTCTTTAAGCAGTGCCTTTTCCAGGCGATATTCTAAATCAGATTTAGGAACAATTTCAGGATTCCAATAATCATCATACTTCTTGAAGTGCGCATTCGACTTACTTGAATTTTTAATGATTAAATAGAAAATTAAAAATAAACCTAACCCGACCACAATAAAGAGTAACACGTTCAATATCCAAGGCGGTATGGTGCCTGGTTTTGGGATGTCTGGCTCGTCAAAATCGGGGCTATCGAAGCTCGGCATTCCTGGAAGTTCAGGTTCTTTAAGTAAGTTTTTCTCTTGCGCTTGTTTTTTGGAAAGATGTTCCTGATAAAGATCGTGATGATGTGCAAGTACACTGTCTGAATAAGCTTGTTTATTTTCAATAATATATTCATCGCTTGTGTATTGCGAAGATTCAATAATACCCCCCGAACTCCTGGTCCACTCCTCCTTTAAATGATTATTTCCTTGACTGGGATAGCGGATATTTTTCAATTCCTGCTTTAACGGATGCTGAGCAATGCAGATTCCAACGCTAAGGGATAAAAATATATTCAATAACGTGGTGTTCATTGGTCTTGATTTTCAACGTATTCTTTCAATCGACTTCGCTCTCCAAAATGTTTTGCTTCCATTTTAAGGTTAACCGCTTCGCGTTTTTCAAGCATTGAAAAATAGGACAAAGACAGCAAGGTAAACCAAAAAATAAGGGTAAATAATAGAACAACAAGGTACACGCATTCCCTGAATAAGTTAGTCCAAAATACACTATTTAAACCGGCATGATCAAGCAATGGAGTACATGCATTAACAAGGAGGTCTAGCAAGTCTGGCACTTCATTATTAATGCTAAATACAGCTGAAATTGGTTGACAAACAGCTGCTGTGGTAAGGAGCCCTATAGCCATTAATACCAACAACGTACCGTATGATTTTGCGCTGTAACGAAGTCCTTTTTTGACTCCTTGAGCCAATGATTGTTCGGGGAACGCCAAGGACAATGGAAGGTAACTTAGCAATGGATAAACCAAAAGCGTTGGTAAAAGGACATACCAAGGCAAGGTGAATATTGGTAATAGCAATAGTAAAAACAAGAAAAATATCCGTAAGAACGTTTTCCGAATGTAGTCTGACCAGGTCATAGAATTTAATCCTGCTTTGGTCAAAAGTATGTGATAAGAAATCAAAAAAGTATAGGAAATCAAGCCTACCCAAAGCAGCGAAATAATTAAGTCGATTGGCGTAATGAATGCATACCCCAACATGAACGAAAGGTGACTTGCCCAATCAAACCAATAAACAAAGGTTAAGTCTTCCGGATAAAGCAAGGCCCTAATTGCGATTAGGCAAATTCCAACAGGGAATACCACCTTGAAAATCGGTTTAGTGGTTTTACCCAAGGTTTGGAAAAACAACACAATTCCTTGACGATATACTTGCCAAATTGAACGAACGCTTAATAATTGAATGGTTTCAGGGTGTGGTTGTTTGAAATTAGTTTCTTCAAACAAACGAGATGGATATCGTTGTGCTTGATAAATAGGAAGAAAAATGTACAAAAATCCGATTAACATAAATGAACCAAGAATAATAGTCCATTTGGATGCATCCGGCAGGGTATCGTAATTTCGGGTAACGTAACTTTCCAGGTATCCGGCAAGAACGATAAACGGTAAAATGCTAAGCATAATTTTCGCACCTCGGGCAAAACTCGCTCTAAAAGCCTGTAATCGGGAAAAACTACCCGGAAAGATCCAACCAGAACCTGCCGTAATTCCAGCGCCCGCAGAAAGGGCGATGCTTGAAATTTCAAACGCACCATGAATCCAAATCCCCAAGAAACTAGTTATTAATAGTCCTTTTTTTAAGAACATATGTTGGAAAGCGCCGAGCATGACCCCGTTCCCAAACAGTAAAAACTGAGTTCCAAGCGTAAAAAATATCCCTGCAATAAACGTTAGGATAGATACCATAAGGTTGTTCCCCGTGATTTGAATGAACATCATAAACGAACTACTTCCCTCATATACCCCCAATGGATTTCCTTTTTCAATATTCTCCATGGTCATTTCAACGTATCCTTCTCCCAATACGGTGGCTGTAAAATCAGGATATACACTGCTCGAAACCCACCCCAATGCGATGTAACATATAAAGCTCAATAGCGCAAATCCCATGTAGTTTTTAGATCGGTATAACTCCAAAGGAAGTTCCACGGTCCAAAAATCGATTACGTTTTTAAAAGAAAACTTTTGATATTTATT
>JBJTWL010000073.1:0-22911 GCA_046081745.1 Flavobacteriales bacterium
ACGAATGGTTTTACGATTACTTTAATCGCGACCACTTCCATGGGTTGTATGGATAGTACCTCTGTAACTATAGAGGCAAATCTTGGGGCAACCTACTACATACCAAATTCATTTACTCCGGATGGAGATAAGTATAATCAAACCTTCAAGCCAGTGTTTTCTACAGGAATCTCTTCAGACGGTTATGAGATTTTAATTTTTAACCGCTGGGGGGAAATCATGTTTGAATCCCATAATATGAACGTTGGTTGGGATGGTTCTTATGGTACGGAAGGGCTTGATTGTCCAACAGGAACATATACCTATAAAATTACATTTACACTTGTTGGTGGATTGCAGGAACAGTCAATTGTGACAGGGCATGTCAATTTATTGAGATAAAAAGCAACCTGCCTTAATATATTAACGTTTAAATAACTTAATTTGCAAGGATTTTTTAAACTATGAGAAATTTTTATTCGCTTGTTCTATTTCTTTTTGTGTCGTTGAGCTTCAATGCGCAAACTCAAATTAGTGTTGGTAATCAATTAAATACCTTTTCGGGTATGATTCGAGGCTACCATTTTACCGCACCCACCAATTTTACCATTTGTGGTTTGGAGGTGCCAACAACGGCGTCAAATGGCTTACAAACCGTTAGGGTTGTTCGTTTTAATGCGGCAGCACCCCCGGCCTTCCCTGGAACGACAAACAATTTTGTTCAACTTTTTGCTGCAACAAACCAACCCAATGGGATCATTCCATGCAATATTCCTGTTACAACAGGTCAAATCATTGGGGTTTATGGGGTAAGAGGGGCATGTGTTAATACGTATGGATCACCAAATTTCGTTACCTCGATTCTTGGTTTTCCAACCACACTTTCCCGAAGTGGTATGCAAAGTTGTCCTACGGGAGGACAACCAATGGCGAATATATGGTCAGAAACCTTTTACAACATCGGCAGAATTTGGATGTATATAAACTGTTGCGCTCCTCCTACGGCAACAGCGACCAATAATGGACCTATTTGTACCGGTACTCCGCTAAACCTTAGTGTTACCCCAATACCGGCTGTACCGCAAGCGGGTAATTATACTTACGCTTGGACAGGCCCGAACGGATGGACATCCAACGTTCAGAATCCAACCATTCCTAATCCTACCACGGCGGCGTCGGGAACATATACGTGTACCATTAATTCTAATTGTGGATCCGTATCAGCAACCACACAAGTTGTTATAAACCAGACCCCCAATGCAACGATTACGAATAATACTGGAACGACAATAATTGATTGTAATGTCCCGGTTATAAATGTCACAGGAAATGGTGGTGGAACATATTCTTGGGATAACGGGTTAGGTACGAATGCTGCCGCGGCAATCACAACGGCTGGGACATTTACTGTTACAGTTACAAGTGCTCAGGGGTGTACCAATACTTCATCGATTACCACAACAGTTGCGCCTACTCCCACGTTATCAATGAATCCCGCTACAATTTGTTCTGGACAATCAACAACATTAGTTGCAACAACCTCACCGGCTGGAGGAACAATTTCTTGGAATACCGGTCAAAATACGAGTTCAATTACCGTGAATCCAATGCAAACTACTACGTATTCCGCCACCTATACATGGAATGGATGTTCTGCAACAGATTCAGCAACAGTTACTGTCAATCCAACACCAACAGTTTCTGTAAATAGCGATACCATTTGTAATGGGGAAACAACAACACTTACAGCAACTCCAGATTTACCCGGAGGAACATATTTATGGTCAAACAATCAAACCACCCAAGCCATCAATGTAAGTCCAGGATTACCTGGAACGACCTATTCTGTTACTTATACCCTTACGGGATGTACGGCTCAGGCATCCGGTGTTGTAACCGTGAACCCGGTACCCGTGTTAACAATAGCTCCATTAACGATGTGTTATGGTGAAACAGGTACGTTAACGGCGGTTCCTAATCTACCTGGAGGGACATTTTTGTGGACACCCACCAATGAAACAACAAATACTATTACCGTTGCTCCTCTTGCCTCTACAATCTATCAAGCACAATATGTATTAAATAATTGCTTGAGTAATATCGCAAATGGAATTGTAACCATTAAACCCCTACCATTAATGGATTTTAGTTTGGATACTACCTGGGGATGTATTCCCTTGAATGTAACCATGTCTATTGATTCTCCAAATCCTGCAACAACATATCAGTGGACTTCTACTAATAATTTCTCTGGAAGTGGTGCGTCGATTCAGAATCTGTACACGGCAGCAGGATGCTATTCTATATTTGTAGTAGGAACACTGAATGGGTGTATCGATAGTGCTTCCATGTTAGGAGCCGTTTGTACCGAAGGATTCCCTACCGCTGAATTTTCCTCTTCGGTAGCCGTATTTACGGAATCGTCTCAGGCTGTTGAGTTTACAAATGAGAGCATTGGTGGAATAAATTATTTCTGGAATTTTGGTGACGGCGAGAATTCCACTGAATTTTCACCAACACACATGTACATAGGAACCCAATCAGGGTATACAGTTTCTCTCACGGTTTCCACGGCATTTGGATGTTCAGATAGTACAGAAATATCTATTGGCGCACAAGTTGGAGGGTTGTATTATATTCCCAATGCGTTTACTCCAGATGGAGACCCATTTAACCCGACCTTTAAACCCTTGTTTCCTGTAGGATTTGACCCATATAATTATAACATGTTGATTTATAACCGTTGGGGTGAAGTGATTTTTGAAACCAATAATTTGGAAGTCGGATGGGACGGTTCTTATGGTATTGAAGGGCTTGATGCACAGCCAGGAGTTTATACCTATTTTATTAACATAAAAATGCCTGACGTCGATAAAATGATGCAATTTACTGGGCATGTATCGCTTGTTCGATAATCTTAAAAAAAGTTAAGGAGTATTTAATATTTGTTTTTACTACGGAACTTAGTTGTCTGTTGTGATAAATAAAGTACGTATTAAGTTCCTTACCACCTCCGCCATTGTTTTGGTAGGAGTACTTGGGGTATACGAACTATTTCAACTCATTCAACTTTATAGCCAAAAAAAAGCCAGCTTTAATAATGAGGCGGTTCGCGCAATGGAGAAGATCGGTTACATCCATGAAAAACTTGTGGATAATCAGCGATATAATGCAATAATTCATCAGGATTTTAGTGCTCAATATAAAAAAATAATTGAACGGGAATTCGAAGGAATGTTGGCATCAAACCAACAAGTATCCATAAAAGATACCAGCATTTTAATTAATAATAGGATTGAGCCCTATCTAGTGATTAAAGGATCAACTCGGGATACGCTTTCAGGAGTAAGAACAGAACAAACTACCTTAATTAAGGATGTACGTCAATTACAAGATTTTGTATCTTCCTCAAAAAAAGGCAATGCACCAACTTCAAATAATATAACAATCCATCTCAATCAAAAACTCCTTCAACACATTTTCAAAAAAGCGAAATTCATGAATGAGTTAATGCTTCAAGCATTTAAAGAAAATGTATATAATAAGCCCCAGCAACGCATTAATCTACCACTGTTGGATTCTGTAATTTTAAACGAACTAAAACGACAAGAGCTTCCTAAAAAATATCAATTTACAGTTTCTTTAGAACATGGGGCTCCACTGCGTTTTAAGCATCCCAACGAAAATTATACCATCAAAAAACAACGGGTTAAAGGGTATACTACTGAACTTTTTCCGACAGATAAAATAAATGAAAAGTTATACTTAACCGTTTATTTTCCGAAAGAACGAGCTTTTTTGTTAAAAGGAATGAAATCCTATTTTATCATAACAGGCTTATTAGGATTTCTTATGATATCAACCCTGTTTGTTTTAATTCGAACCATTAAAGATCAGAAAGAAGTATCGGAAATAAAATCAAATTTTATTTCTAACATGACCCATGAATTTAAAACGCCAATTTCTACGATTTCATTGGCGTGTCAGGCACTGAGTGATAACGATGTCGTATCGAATTCCACAACTCAAGAGATAACGCCGTATGTTAAAATGATTGATGAAGAAAACAAACGACTTGGTAATTTGGTGGAGGGGATACTTCAAAGTGCATTAATTTCAAAAGGGGATTTAGTGCTGCATAAAGAAGTGGTAAATCTTTATGAGATTGTTCAAAAACAAGTGGATATTGCCACGTTTAAAAAGAGACATAAGCCAACTATTGTGATTGAACAAAAGGGGGAGCCAATACCGTTGATAGCCGACAAACTTCACCTCTCCAATTTAATTGCAAACTTATTGGATAACGCATGTAAATACTCTCGTCAAGACCCGGTGATTAATATTTTAATTCGGTATCAAAATAATAATATCCACTTGTTCGTTAAAGACCAGGGAATTGGAATTCCTAAAGAGTATTTACCTAAGATTTTCGATAATTTATACCGGGTTCCTACAGGGGATATTCACAATGTAAAAGGCTTCGGATTAGGCTTGAGTTATGTAAAAGCAATTGCGGATGCACACGGGTGGAAAATACAGGTGGAAAGTGAAGTTGAAAAAGGAACAATATTTGAGTTAATATTAAAATAAAACCAATGAAACAACATATTTTATTAGCTGAAGATGATGAAAATTTAGGAGCATTATTAGCTACGTATCTTCATTCAAAAGGATATCAAACAAAATGGGTTAAAAATGGAGAAGAAGCCCTTTCCTATTATCATTCATTCAACAAGACGGTAGATTTCATCATTTTAGATGTAATGATGCCAGAAAAAGATGGCTTATCAGTCGCTAAAGAAATTCGGTTAACCGATAAAAAAACCCCTATTTTATTTCTCACAGCAAAAAGCATGAAAGAGGATAAATTAAAAGGGTTTGAAGTAGGAGCCGACGATTATCTAACCAAACCTTTCGCTATGGAAGAGCTAATCGCCAGAGTGCAAGCAATCATGCGGCGTGTAGGTGATGGGTCATCGGTTAAGGAAGAAAAATTATCAATAGGCTCTTTGCAATTCGACCCCAATAAGAGTATCCTATATTCAACATCCGGTGAAAAGAAATTAACCACCAAAGAAAATGCCCTTCTAACACTGCTAGTTCGAAACATGAATGAAGTACTGGATCGTCAAGCTACACTTAGGGCTATTTGGGGAGATGATAATTATTTTAATGGAAGAAGTATGGATGTTTATATCGCCAAACTTAGAAAATTACTCAGCGAAGACCCAACGATTGAAATCATGAATATCCATGGAATCGGGTTTAAGTTGATTATTAAATAATCACCTACCTTTGAGGCATGCAAAAGCGATTCTTTTCGAGTTTAGCGCTGTCTCTTTTCCTTAATCTGTTAATAAAACCCATTTCGGTTTTAGTTGTTGATGCGGGTGTTCAACGGGTGTTGGGAAATGAAGTTTATGGTCAGTATTTCGTTTTACTAACCCTTACTTTGGTTTTCAATATTTTTCTCGATCTAGGAATCAATAATTTCACCACGCGGTATATTGCCCAAGAAGAGACGCAAATTAATCAACACGTTAGTCGCGTTTTTTATTTAAGACTGATTATGTTCTTATGTTATGCAGTACTAGTTTTTGCTGCAGCATGGCTAATAAACATCCCCCATAATCAGTATTTGTTATTAACCTTCCTAGTGCTTAATCAGTTCTTTATTCAGTCCATTGCATTCATTAGAAGTTTATTTGCAGGCTTACATTTATTTAATACAGATACGTTTATTTCAGTCTTAGATAGGGCGTTATTGATTTTGATTATGGGCTCTGGTTTATTGTTTTCTATACCATCAATTACCATCAATAATTTTGTGATAGCGCAAACGGTGTGTTATTTTGGCACCTTCATGTTGGCCGCTTGGTTAATTCGAAATCAACTAAAATGGATAATTCCAGTATTTGATCCGGCCTACATGATGAGCATTCTTAAACGAAGCGCACCCTTTGCATTGTTGGTCTTGTTAATGCTATTATATAATCGTTCTGATGTAGTATTGTTAAAACAATTGGCTGCCGAGGGTAATTATCAAGCTGGAATTTATGCTCAAGGGTACCGACTATTAGACGCTTTTTATATGTTGGGGATGATTTTCGCCAGTTTGTTGTTTCCTGTCTTTAGTAGAATGATTCATCAGCGTAGCCAAGAGTTGAGCGAATTGCTTCAAATCTCAGGCAAACTATTAATTGGAGGTGCCATAGGTATTATGTTTGTATCTATATACAATGCACCATTTTTACTGCACTTAATATACGGAGACACCGTTGATGCACATTCAATTACCGTGTTTGTGTATTTAATGATTGCCTTTTTAGCCATGAGTTTTAATTTTATTTTCGGGACCTTATTAACTGCTGGGGGCTATTTACGCGCATTAAACCTATCGGCCTTAGTGGGTGTGATTGTTTCTGTAGGGTTTAACATTTACCTAATTCCAAAGTACGGTGCGGAAGGCGCTGCCATCGCGGCAATAGCGACGCAATCCGTGGTGTCTATACTTTTAGTAATTATTTCAGCCAAAAAATTACGGATGCATTTTTCCGTAAAATCGTTGTTCGCTTTTATTGGATTTGGAGGCTTGTTGTTTTCAATAAAAACGTTGTCTAATATTGGTAATACATTGTTTCAAACCCTTTTGTTTGATGTAATTATGGTTGGTGTTTTTGCCTTTTTGTTTTCTATCATTGACTTAAAATCGCTTGGCAAGATTTTTAATTTTAAAGAGGGTCCTCAATAATATTGATAAGTTAACGTTTTTACAAGTCTTCCAATAGCTGTATCTTCGCAGCACAATGTTTCATATATGGAAAATCAGCAAGAGGGTTTAAAAAACGCAAGTGAAGGGTTATTAAAGTTCATTTGGATTAATCGTAAAAAACTAATCATATTTACTGCTTCAGCAGCTGTACTTTCGGGTGTGGTAGCTTTTTTAATGACCCCGTTATATTTAAGTACTGCCGTAGTTTTTCCGGCAGCCACTAGTAGTGTTTCTTTTTCCGAGCAGCGTAATGCAAAAGCGGCAGCCATGGATTTTGGGGAAGAAGAACAAGCAGAGCAATTGGTTCAGATTCTTCAAAGTTCCAGGATTCGAGACAAGGTGGTTTCAGAGTTCAACCTCATGAGCCATTATGAAATTGATCCCAAAGGTGCGAATAAGTATTTTAAGTTGAACGAAGCATATAACAACCATATTTCCTTTAATAGAACTCGTTTTGGATCCATTCAAATCGATGTACTAGACGAAAATCCAGCGTTGGCTGCTAAAATCGCTAATAAAATTGTTGACTTGATTGACACCGTAAAGAATGAAATGATTGCAGAAAGAACGGTTCCCGCGTTTAAAGTTAATGAGCGAAAATTAGCTCAAATGAAGCGGGATCGAGACGCTATTTTGAAAAAATTAGACAGCTTAGCAGATTTAGGGGTGATTGCATTAGATGTTCGTTCCAATTTATTCCAAGCATACGTTGATTCCAAAAATCCAGAGGACAGAGCGGAATTAAAGAGGAAGATTGACGTAAACATGAAGTATGGCGCCATGTATGACGGACTTGAATATATGCGAAATGAAAAAATTGTAAAAATTGAAGATTTCAATATCTCATATGAGCAAGCAGAATCGGATGCAAATGCAAAATTCAATCATAAGTTTATTGTGGAGCGAGCGGTTAAAGCGGATAAAAAGGAAAAACCAAAACGATCGGTGATTATTTTAGTTTCTACCTTGGCTGCATTTTTTATCGGTCTATTTTCTTTGTTATTGTGGGAGAAGTACAAAGAACTAAGAGCATCTTGAGGTTAACCCCTCCCTTACTCATCTTGTTAGGATCGTCTATTGGACTACTTATGGGAATGGCGTTCTATTTGGATTGGCTATTCCTCCTTTCCCTTCCGGTTATTTTGGCGGTGCTTTATGTTGCTGTTTATCACACTGGATTACTTTTTCAAGCGGTTGTTTTTTTTACGCCTTTATCCATAAACATTGAAGAATACACAAGTCAGTTTGGATTGTTTATTCCAACAGAACCTTTACTGTTTGGACTAATGCTGCTTTTGATTTTTTATGAATTAAAATCCAATCTCATTGCACATCAGTTTATTAAACAGCCACTCGTATTAATCCTTATTGCATATTTGTCATGGTTGATCATTTGCAGCATCACCAGCACGCATCCATTGATTTCATTTAAATCGATATTGTCTCGTTTGTGGTTTATTATCCCGGTTTTCTTTTTTGGGCCGCTATTATTAAGTAAAGAAAAGGCGCTTTCTAACTTTTTTTGGTTACTAACCATTGGCACTACATTGGTTATTTTATATACGATATTGAATCATGCCAGTTATGGATTTGGTGAAAAGGAAAGTCATTGGGTGATGTCCCCTTTTTATAAGGACCATACGATTTATGGAGCGGCAGTGGCATTAGTTGTCCCCTTTCCGATTATGTTATTTCTTTTGAAGAAACAATCTCCATTAAGGGCATTTGTGTTAGGTGGCCTGTTTTTAATCATAATGTTGGGCTTATTCTTTTCTTATACCCGAGCAGCGTGGTTGAGTGTTTTCGGGGCCATGATTGTCCTTTCATTGGTGCTTTTTAAAGTTAGGTTTAATCTGTTACTCATCGTGGCGGGGGTGGCATTAATCACCTTGATTTGGAATCGAGACACCATTCAAATGGAGTTAGCTAGAAATAAAACAGAACATACAACAGAAGCATTTGACGAACGCATTCAAAGTGCTGCGAACGTAACTACGGACGCTTCCAATTTGGAACGAATAAATAGGTGGTCATGTGCCTTGGAAATGTTTAAAGAACGTCCTGTTTTTGGTTTTGGTCCTGCTACATATTCGTTCGAGTATGCGCGTTTTCAAGAGCCAGAGAACTTGACAATTATCTCAACAAACTTTGGTGATATGGGCAACGCACACAGTGAGTACCTTAGTGCGTTATCAGAAACTGGATTAATTGGGTTTAGTTTATTTATTGCGTTTGTAATAAGTGTATTCTATTATTTAATTGTTTTCATACAACGCGCAAGGTCGATAAACAGGGCCTATTTTATAATGGGGTGCGGGATTTTATTTTCATTAACCACGTATTTTATTCATGCATTTTTGAATAATTTTTTAGATACCGATAAAGCGGCCGTACCCGTGTATGGAATGATCGCGATTTTATTTGTGTTAAATAATCGTTTATCTGCTGAGCCAGACGGAAGGATTTAGAGGCGTGGTATTGATGCCGCTTACACTGTGGATTTCAAAGTGTAACGTTGAAATATTTCCTTCTGAAATCAGTGTCCCTAAATTCTGTTTTGCGCTTACCTTTTGCCCCACACTCACAGAGACCGACGATAAGTTACTGTATACAGATCGATAATTTCCATGTTTAATGATGACCACCTTACCTGCGCCGGCAATACTGAACACGGAGCTAACTTCTCCTTCAAAAACAGCACGAACTCCAGCTCCCGCACTGCACGAAATATCAATTCCATTATTGTTTTCATACACGTCCTTTAGGGTTGGATGAGCATTTTTACCAAAGCGACTCGTTATGGTTCCGTTTGAAACAGGAGAAGGTAAAGTTCCCTTGTTGTTTTCAAAGTTCTTTCCCGCTGCTGATCCCTCGGATGATAATGTCTCAGGTTTATAGGTTGGGGTTGGGGTTGAAGGCTTTGTTTGAGGTTTATTTCCTTCAGAAACAGGTGTATTAGCTGCCGTTTTTGTTTTTTCTTTTTCTTTACGACGCTGTTCTTCCTTTCTAGCTTCAGCTAAAATTGCCGACTGAATTTGTGATTCAATCTTTTTCCTCTTTTTTTCTTCTTCTTTTAATTGAGTTAACAGTTTCTCCTCTTCTTTTTTAAGTTTCGAATAGGATTTTTCTTTTTGCTGCTTGTCCGCTTCTATTTTTGATTTTTCTGCTTTTTTCTCATTTAATGTGAGTTCTTTTTCTGTTTTTTCAGAATTAATTGCTCCGATTTCACGCTCAATTAATGCGCGGTGTTGTTTGATTAAATCTACTTGTCTACGTTGAAGGTGCGCCACCTTTTTTAAATAACTATTTCTTCGGAGGGCCTCTTGATAAGTCCTTGCGGATAATAAGAACATCAGGCGCCCAGTATTATTCCTTTTTTTGTAGGCAAACCGAAGCATTTTACGGTATTGACTTTTTAATTTAATAAGCCGCTTTTTTAGGCGACTAACATCATTTTTTTTCTGAAGAATTTTGATTTCAGCCATTCGGACTTGGCTATCGAAAACACGAACTAACGCTTCTCTGCTCTTGATTTGATTATCCAACAAACGTACTTCCTTTAAGGATGTGTTAGAATTGGCTTGAACTTTTTTCAAGAGGGATTTTGTTTGAGCAATCTTTTTCTCAAGCTTTCGCTGTTCCTTTTTCAGATTGTCCGGATTTTGTTGGCAGATTCCATGAACCGCAAGGAATACTATGGCAAGGGTTATTTTATTTACAAGGCGCATAATCATCTGGTATTTGAATATAGATTTCTTGAGGAAGGTCTAATTCGAATTTATCATACGTAAATAGAACCGTTATGTTCCGTTCAGGCGTTATAATTGAAACATTAAAACTAGATGGCACGAAGAGGTCTTTATGTCGTTGCCACGAAAGATATTGAATGCGTGCCGTGGTGGCATCCGCTTTGCTGGTGATTTCTTGCCAAGCTAAGCGTGGTGTTTTAACGCTCGAAGCATAACAATACCCAATGGTTTTGTCCCCTGCCAGTAACCCGCGCACATAACTGGAATCACCAAATGCACTTAGGCTGTCTGTATATTCAATAGATTGGTTATAACCTAAGGGTAAGCCGAGAAACAATTCTTGAATGTTTTTTAAAGATAATTCAACGCCAAGTAATTCTTTGAACGAAGTGATGCTTTTTTTCCCAAAACAGCGGTCTTTTTTATTGACAAAAAAGAGACTATCCGTGGTTGCCATAGCATTAAAAATAGGCAGGGAGGCGATTGAAATGAGCGCATTCATAGCGCTATCCTTAGTGCATTTTATACTCGTTTTAAAGGTGAATTTCTTTGTTCCGTCTGAAAAGTTCGTAGTATACTTACCATACATCCACATCCAATCTTGATTATGAATACTATCTACCCATCGAGTTTTTTCAGGTAAAACGTCTGAGATGACGCTGGGATTCGCAACAGGAATATTGGCTACAGCATGATTCCGAGCACAGGAATTGCATAAAATGATGCCGACAATTCCCATTAATATGTTCCGTGTTTTCATAGCTTTTGGAGTTTTTGCTTGAGTCGACCCGTTTGATTACCCAAACTCACCGCATTTAACCAGTAATTTTTTGCACGTTGAAGGTCGCCTGCGCGAAAGGCACAATCACCGAGCCATTCTTCACCAAACTTTTTGGGATATCCATGAATTATGGCTTTTTCTATCCAGGAATTGGCTAAAAGCAAGTCATTTTTAATATAGTACAATCGCCCTTTAATGGCCATAAATTTCGCATTACTCGGATCTGAGTTAAGGCATTGACTCAAGAGCGAATCGGCATAGGATAAAAGCTCAGGAACCTCCAGACATTCATTCGAGATGTCTGCCTTTAATTCGGTGTTTTCTGGCTGTAAGACCATGGAATGATTAAACCAAGTTTTTGCGTTTGTTGGGGCATTGCGTTTAATTGCCAATACACCTCGTTGAAAATCGAATTCACCCTCCGTGGCAGGATCATTATCTACTATTAGTGCACTGCCAATTTCTATCGCTTTTTCAGCTTCATTTAGCGCTCCTAATTTGTTCTTAGCGATAGCCATCGTTAAAAACGGCATAGGTTGAACCGGAAACAGTGCTTGACATGACTCGCTTATTCGAACCAGCGAATCCCACTGCTCTTCTTTATAGGTAAGCAATAATAATTGTTTCCAAACAGGGTAGGCATCCGGTTTTATTCCCACAGCGACTCGATATTGCTCTACGGCAAGGTCTGATCGATTACAGGTTACATATAAATCGCCAAGCAATGTCCTTCCAATGATTGCATTCGGATTATCTGCAGCGAAGTTTTTAAGCAATGTTATGTGTTCGTCTGAACATCCCTTCTTATGTTGTTGGTCGAGTAGAATTTGTGCTTTTTGTTCAAGGCTAGGACCCTGAAGCATAACGGCTTCTGCAAGTAATTTTTCACCGCGTTCTCGCTGTCCCGTTTGTACCAAATAATCACCAAACACCATTTTAGCCATCCCATTTTCAGGGTCTGATTCACATAGTTTTTCTAGCAGCGGGATTGCTTTATTATGTTGGTTCTGCTGAAAATATAAATCGATTAGATTTGCTAAAAACAACGGTTCATTTGGAAATGCCACGATTCCGTCTTCGAGTTGTTGAATGGCTTTTTTTAAGTCGTTTTGTGCCATATAAATCTTATACCAATTGAGATTGGATTCAATGGATGTACCAAAACTTGATTCTTGAAGCGTTATAATTCGGCTTGCTGCCTTAAAATTTTTGGCTTGAATGTAGTTTTCAATACCGCCGAAATAATAAGGCATTTCTCGTGGATTAGAAGCAATGAGTTTTTCAAAAATAACACCGGCCTGGTTATATTGTCCTAAACTGCTGTGCATGAACGCAATTTCAGATAACAAATAGGTGTTTTTAGGATCCGCTTCGCCCGCTTTTAATAAGTATTTTGCTGATTCATCTAACCTCCCTTGATCATAGTAAATTTTTGATAGTAAATAGAGTGCACCGTCATGTTTAGGATGAATTGAGATGACGCTATTGGCCATTTTTTCGGCTACGAGATAATCTCCTTTTAAATAGGCCCTTAGTCCTTCGTGATATTGTTGTATTCCTTGAATTGTATTTTCTGAACTCGTTGTTTCAACGGTTTTACATCCAATCAAAGTACAAAGACCAATCAATAAAACCACCAATTTATTCATAAAACTCCGAATAGTCGCCTAAGCTTAAGTTGTTCGCTCTTCCCTGCATGGTAACATGGTTCCCAATCATGGAATCCGTAATATTTGTATGTGATATTTTAGTGTGTTGTTGAATCAGGCTGTTTGTAATGTTCGAATGGGTTACCATACTTCCCGCCCCAATGCTTACATGAGGCCCGACGACTGAATTAGAAATAACCACCCCCTCACCAATAAAACAGGGAGGGATTATTACACTTTGAGTTATTTCGGCGGTTTTAGAAGTAGTCAATTTACCATCCATTTGATCATAATCTAAAACACGTGCATTCGTCTCAACGGTAACGACTTTGTTTCCACAATCTAACCACTCTTGCACTTCTCCCGGTTTAAATACAGTTCCTTTTTCGGTAAGACGTCTCAGAGCATCTGGTAATTGGTATTCCCCACTTTTTATAATAGCGTGCTCAACTAAGTAATTAAGTTCTTGATGTAAGGCCTCGCCATCTCTAAAATAATAAATTCCAATCATTGCTAAGTCAGATACAAATTCGGAAGGTTTTTCAATAAAATCGATGATCTCCTGCCGCTCATTCATTTTGACCACGCCAAATTGTTCTGGATTAGGAATCCGTTTAACCCATAAAATTCCCTCATCTGTTGGGCTAATGGTAAAATCGGCCCTAAATAGGGTGTCGGCAAACGCTACTACAGTAGGGCCCGACAACAAGGGGGCTGCGCATAAAACGGCATGACCTGTTCCCAGGGGCGTTAACTGATGAAAAATGTGTCCTGTGGCACCAAAGGCCTCGGCGATTTCGCATAATTCACGTTCAGTTTCTTCGCCAAAATCCCCAGTAACAAACCCAATGTGTTCAATCGATGTTCCACAAACCGAAACGATGTCTGCTACCAAACGATGGACAATTGGAATTCCACCTACGGGTATCAGTGGCTTTGGGATGGTTAAGGTGTGTGGCCTCAGTCGGCTACCTCTGCCAGCCATTGGGATAATAATGTTCATAGTTCTTAGTTTTTTCCAGTGCTTCCAAATCCTCCGGTTCCTCTACCCGATGATTCAAGAGCGTCTGTTTCGATTAATGTTACTGGTATCACAGGGCAAAAAACAAGTTGGGCAATTCTATCATGAGGTTCTATGGTAACGTGTTCGTTTGAAAGATTTATCAGAATTATCCCCACTTCTCCTCTGTAATCAGAGTCAATGGTGCCGGGAGTATTTAGTACGCTTAATCCTTTTTTTAAGGCAAGACCACTTCGTGGTCGAACCTGACATTCAAGCCCTACTGGAATTTCTAAATACAATCCGGTGGGGACGAGTATACGCTCTCCAGGTGCAAGTGAGATAGCATTGGCAAGGCTTGCCCTAACATCCATCCCTGCTGCTCCGGATGTTTCGTAGCTAGGTAGTGGGCACGTTCCTTTATTGACTATTTTTACGTTCATATGGATATAATAATCCAAAATTAGCCAATGCGACCATATCAAATCACCCATTGGCAAGTAATAATCAACAATCGTGCGTTTATCAATATAGGAAAGCACTAACTTTGTACTATGAGAAACGTGTTAATCATATACATAGGAATTTGTCTAGGATTCTTAATAGGGTGCGGTTCAGCTGAAAATGCAGTGAATTTATTCACACTACAAGATGATATTTCCTTGGGGGAACAAGTGAGGGCAGAAATTGAAAGTGACAGCAGCGGTATGGAAATCCTTGATTCAACCGCATATCCTAAAATTTATGGATATTTATATGGCATTCGAGATTCATTATTGAACAGCGGTCAGGTCCGGTATAAAACTGAATTCCCGTGGCGCATTAGAATAATCAAAGATGACTCCACATTAAACGCATTTTGTGCACCAGGTGGGTATATTTATGTGTACACAGGGATACTTAAGTTCTTGGATGCAGAAGACCAATTAGCCGGAGTACTTGGGCATGAAATGGGGCATGCAGACCTAAGGCATAGTACTCGGCAACTTACAAAAATGTATGGTGTTCAAACGTTAATTAGCCTCATTGCAGGCGACCGAGAATTATTGAGTCAAGTCACTAGTTCTTTAATTGGACTTTCTTTTTCTAGAACCCATGAAAAGGAAGCCGATGAATGTTCCGTAAAGTACTTATGTCCAACATCATATAATTCGGACGCTGGCGCGTTGTTTTTCGAAAAAATTTCTAAAGAAGGCGGTGCCAATCCCCCAGAAATATTAAGCACTCATCCGGACCCAGGCAATCGGATTGAGGCGTATCGATCGCATAAATTAACCTATGGATGCACGGGAGTCCTTAATCAAGCAGATCGGTATCAAAAAATGATTCAAACCCTTCCGTAAACGAATGATCCATAGTATTTTTGTAAATCAAATCCTTATAAACGCGTATGCTTGAATTATCCAGAATTCGTACCGATAAAGAGCAAGTTATTGCTGCCTTATCAAAACGAAACATCAATGCTGAATCAACCATTAATGAGTTACTTGCCTTAGATGCACAGTGGCGTGGCATAAAGCAGGAATTAGATGGAACATTGGAAGAAGCAAATCGCATTGCAAAGGAAATTGGCCAATGTTATAAGGAAGGGAGGACTGAAGAAGGTAATGCCTTAAAGCAACAAACCACTGTCCTCAAACAAAAGGAATCTGCGCTTAAAGTGGAATCCGATGCATTAGAATCTGCTATTCAGCATGTGTTGTATCAAATTCCAAACACCCCTTTTCAAGAGGTGGTAAAAGGAAAGGATTTAAACGACAATCAAGTCGTTTTTCAGTCAGGAAACGTTCCTGTTTTTGGTTTTCAAGCAAAACCACATTGGGAACTTTGTAAAGAAAAACAAATCATTGATTTTGAACTGGGAGTAAAAGTAACGGGCGCAGGGTTTCCATTTTATCGTGGAAAAGGCTCCAAATTACAACGGGCATTAATTTCGTTTTTTTTAGATGAAGCCTCCTCTGCAGGGTATGAAGAGTATCAAGCTCCATTAATGGTCAATGAAGCGAGTGGCATTGGTACGGGCCAATTACCGGATAAGGAAGGACAAATGTATCATGATGCAACAGACAACTTGTTTTTAATCCCAACTGCCGAGGTTCCGCTCACCAATATTTTCAGGGACGAAATAATTCAACATCCCGATTTCTCATTCAAGTTATGTGGCTATACACCGTGTTTTAGAAGAGAAGCAGGTTCTTACGGAAAAGATGTTCGCGGGTTAAATCGCTTACATCAGTTTGATAAGGTCGAAATTGTACGTGTGGAACACCCCGATCATACCGCTCAAGCACTCGACGAAATGGTTCAACACGTCAAAGGCTTATTGGATAAACTTGAATTGCCATATCGGGTATTGCGCTTGTGCGGTGGCGATATGGGCTTTGCTTCCGCCATGACCTATGATTTTGAAGTGTATTCCGCAGCCCAAGAAAAATGGTTAGAAGTTAGCTCGGTTTCTAGATTCGATACGTTTCAAGCAAACCGGTTGAAATTGCGATTTAAAGATCATGACAAAAAGACTAAATTATGTCACACGTTAAACGGGTCGGCCCTCGCCCTTCCGCGCGTAATGGCGGCATTGTTAGAAAACCACCAGCAAGCAGATGGTAAAGTTATTGTGCCTAAGGCACTGCAATCCTACACGGGATTTGATTATATTTAAGGTATGAAAAGATTATTTGTAATGGCTTGCAGCATTTTGCTGATGTCATCTTGTTCAGATTTTAAACAAAAGGAACAATTGAAATCCGTCGAGTTATTGAACACTAAAGTAAAGGCTTTATCAATGGATTTCAAGGCGAGTTTTCCCGATACCCTTTCAGCCATGCGCCAAAACATGTTCCAATTGCAATTATTTTTACAACAACATGTAGTTTTGGATTCTGTGGACCGAACCTATGCTAAAGACATGGATACCTATAAATTAGCAAGGAAAAAAATTGGACCAATTAACAAGCAATATGTTGCGCTTAAACAAGCATTTGCCGATGAAAACACGCGCCTTTATCAATTGAATTCAGACATCTCTAATGGATATGGAAAGAGAGACCGTTACGACGCATATATTGCCACCGAAACCAAGAACTTAACCTTGCTTGACGCACGGTTAAATGAATTAAAGAAGGAACTACAAACCTTAATGGACACCTATCGGTTGTTACATCCGAAGTTAAATGCGTTAGCAGGTAAATTTAAATAGTCTGTGTTAAAATTCACCCTTTATTTTTTTTGTTGCTTATGTTCCGCCGTTGTTTTTTCGCAAACCGAAACGGATATTCAATTGGCACAACATTATTATTTAAACGGTGAATTTTCAAAGGCAGTTGTTTATTATGAGAAGCTTTACACAAACGATCCATCGAAGGTGTATTTCAGCCGTTATCTGGATTGCCTGGTAAATACTGGCGATAAAAAAGGTGCCGAAAAAATTTTCAAGAAACAAGCCGCGGCCAATCCAAGGGATTTATCCTTAAAAATCCAATTTTATTTTTTCTATAAAAACAATGATGAGCTTGATAAAGCAAAGAAAGTAAAAAATGAGGTTCTCAAGCATGAGTTTTATGATATCAAAGAGACACAAGATGTGTTGTCTAATTTACTTTCTATTGATGAATATGCTTGGGCAAAAGAGGTCATAGATCAAGCTAAAAAGAACCTCAAGTTTTATCCATATGAATTGTGGTATGGGCAAATATTTATGGCTGAAGGCGAAACGATAAAAGCCTTGGATCAGTACCTGCTTGCCTTATCTAAAAAACCCGAACTCAAGGAACAAATTCAATTGGAAATTGATGGCATATTTGACTTTTCAACGGAGTCGGACGCCATTAAACAAGTAAAAAGTAGTTTTCTTTCCGCCAGTCAAAAAGACCCTTCAAATCCTGTGTACACGGAGATGCTAATATGGTTTTTCTTACAGAATAAGAATTTTAACGCGGCTTATCAGCAAGTGTCCGCCTTAGAAAAACGCTTGCGTGGTGATGGGGGATATTTGATTGATTTTGGCAATACGTGTCTTGAAAACTTACAATATTCATTAGCAAAACAAGCGTTTAAAGAGGTCATTACGTTGAATCTGTATCGGGCAGCAGAAGCTCAGCGCATGCTCCTTTTAGTCTATTTTACTGAATTAACAACAGATCGGTCCTTTACAGAGGCAGAGCTCAGTGAGGTAGTAAATTCGTATGAAGAGGTCGTATTAAGTGAGGATTTTTCGCTTCGCTCAGGTGCAGAAATTGGTCTTGAATATGCAGAAATTTTAGGGTTTTATGCCAACAAAGCCAATAAAGCAAGGGAGTTTCTTGAGCATGCAACGAATACACCAGGGTTGACGGATATGCAACGAGCACGGTATAAAATGAAATTGGCGGATGTTTGTGTTGCTTTGGATAGTATTTGGGAAGCATCTTTGTTATACATGCAAATTGACGAGGCGTTTAAGTTTGAGGCCATAGGCAATGAGGCTAAATTCAAGAATGCCCGAATTTTCTATTTTGACGGTGAATTTGAGTTTGCGCAATCTCAACTCGATGTATTGAAACAGGCTACGTCTAAGTTTATTAGTAATGATGCCATGCAACTCTCATTGTTGATTTTAGAAAATTATGGTTTAGATAGTAATTATGAGGCGATGAGCACCTATGCTAAAAGCGAATTATTGCTGCTTCAGCATCGTTACCAAGAGGCATTTCAATGGATGGATACGATTTCCATAAAATTCCCTCAATCTGTGTTAAACGATGATTTGATTTATTTGAAGGGAAAGGCGCATGAACTACAAGGTCAATGGGAACAAGCCGCCCTGTATTTTAAACAAGTCATTAGTACCTATCCTACCGAATTACTCGCAGATGATGCGTTGTTTCACCTCGCGAGCATCCAATGGGTTCATTTTAAAGACGATACAGCAGCGATGGAATCTTATTTAAAAATAATAGACCAATACCCAGGAAGTATTTATTCTGAAGAGGCACGCCTATCAATACGAAGGTTACGTGGAGATCAAATCCCCGAATAGTATTATTGCTCTCGGGTAAACGCAGGAATACCAGTAATATCCATTCCGGTAATTAACAAGTGAACATCGTGGGTGCCCTCATAGGTTACCACAGATTCTAAATTGGCCATATGGCGCATCATAGAATATTCGCTAGTGATTCCCATTCCGCCATGAATTTGACGTGCTTCACGAGCAATGTTAAGGGCAATTTCAACATTGTTTCGCTTAGCCATGGAAATTTGTGCAGAGGTAGCCTTTCCATCATTCCTTAACTGACCTAATCGATAGGTTAACAACTGCGCTTTCGTAATTTCGGTAAGCATTTCAGCCAATTTTTTCTGGATTAATTGAAAACCGCCAATTGGCGTACCAAATTGAATGCGTTCTTTGGAATACCGTACTGCTTGATCATAACAATCCATTGCCGCACCAAGCGCACCCCAGGCTATACCAAAACGTGCCGAATCCAGACAGCTTAGAGGGGCGCCAAGTCCTGACCTTCCCGGAAGAATATTACGTTTAGGCACACGTACATTTTCAAAAACCAACTCTCCGGTAGACGATGCGCGAAGGGATAGTTTACCATGCATTTCAGGGGTGGAAAATCCTTCCATTCCTCGCTCTACGATTAAGCCATGAATTCTTCCGCTTTCATCTTTTGCCCAAACCACTGCGATTTCGGCAAAGGGGGCATTTGATATCCACATTTTTGCCCCATTCAGGATAACATGGTCGCCGTCTTCTTTAAAGTTTGTAATCATTCCACCAGGATTTGATCCAAAATCAGGCTCCGTCAATCCAAAACAACCCATCATTTCACCGGTTGCTAGTTTGGGGAGAAATTTCATTTTTTGTTCTTCGGTGCCATATTTCCAGATGGGATACATGACCAATGAGCTTTGTACTGAGGCTGTTGAACGCAAGCCTGAGTCGCAACGCTCCAATTCTTGCATAATTAAACCATATGAAATTTGATCTAACCCGGCCCCTCCATATTGTTCAGGTATGTAAGGTCCAAACGCACCAATTTCTCCCAACCCTTGTAATAAATGGCTAGGAAATGTCGCGTTTTCGTAGTGTTCATCGATAATTGGAGAAACTTCTTTCTTCACCCATTGACGCGCTGCATCGCGAATTAATTTGTGTTCTTCCGTATATAAATCATCTAGGCCGTAGTAATCTGGATGTTGGTATAAGTCTGTTTTCATTTCATTCGTTTTGAGGTACAAAGATACAATTAAGACATTTAGAAATCGCGATTAAAGAATTACTTTTGCTACGAATGGAATTAATTTTAAGGAACCCAACCATAGAAAATTGGGCGATTTTTTTAGTTTTTACTCAAGCGTTCATGCTCGGGCTAGCCTATTATCGAAGTTATGGAAGCCTCTTATTTGCTATTTTAGACTCAGGCCGGAAAATCACCTTAGGGTCAAGAATTCAACTTGACGTGACCTCAAAATCTTTGTTGTATGTGAACACCTTTATTGGTGTGCTTTTGTATGTTAGCTGGTATTTGGCAGATGTTTATTATATAAATACCGCGTTGTTCATCGGGTTTATTGCAGCCATTCTGTTTTTGGTTTTTTGGCACCTTGATTATTTGATTTTTTGGAGCATCAATGAGAAATCGAAAAACACCCAGCAATACATGAGTGTGGGCAATGTTTCTTGGTATCTGTTTGGAATTGCTTCAACCCTATTTAATGCCATAGTTGTTTTTAACGCTCACGCGAGTTGGGGGGGATTTGTTTTCTTGATTCTCTTAGGATTGGCATTGGTGCTCCGTGTTGTAAACGCCTTTTTGATGGCTTCCGCCTCTGGATTTTCTTGGTATTATATAATTTTGTACCTTTGCACCGTCTTTCTGCTTCCCATAGCTTTAATTAAAAAGTTTTTTGGGGCATTTTGGTTGGAATTATTGACGCATTAAATTAGTGTTTTGGCAATAAAAAGTATTCTGGTTTCTCAGCCCAAGCCCGATGGAGATAAGTCGCCTTATTATGACTTAGCAGAGAAGTTTAAAATCAAAATTGATTTTCGACCATTTATCAAAGTGGAAGGCGTGGATGCTAAAGAGTTTAGGGCTCAGAAAGTTAATATTTCGGAACATACGGCAGTTATTTTAACATCAAAAGTTGCCGCCGACCATTTCTTCAGAATTGCGAAAGAAACACGCTTTGAGGTTCCTGAATCTATGAAATATTTTTGTATTTCTGAAGCAGTTGCCAAATACCTTCAAAAATTTATTACATACAGAAAACGAAAGATTTTTCATGGTATTCAGACCATTGAGCAATTGGCGGATGTCATGAAAAAGCACAAAAACGAAAAATATTTTCTTCCTTGTACGGATATTTTACGTGATTCTATTCCAGAAACACTTTCCGATCAAAAGTTTAACTTCACCAAAGCGGTTTTGTATCGCACGGTTGCTTCGGATTTGTCTGATTTAGAGGATGTTTATTATGACATGCTGGTATTTTTTAGTCCGGGAGGAATAGAGTCCTTATTTAAGAATTTCCCAGATTTCAAACAGAATACCACGGCAATTGCTGCATTTGGAGCAACCACCGCAAGTGCTGTATTACGCAACAATTTGCGTTTAGACGTTTCAGCCCCTCATCCGAAAGCACCATCAATGGTCGGTGCGATTGAGCTCTTTATTAAAGATCAACTTAAGAAGTAAGTTTCTCGTAAAGAGATTTCATGCCCTTAACTGCGGATTTATTCACTGCTTCAATCCAATTCGGCAGGGTTAGATGGTCTGCATTTGGGTCAATTAAATAGGTTTTACTGCTTTCCTTAATATAGTGAATTAGCCCTGCCGCTGGGTATACGCGCAGCGAGGTTCCAATAATAACAACCACATCTGCCGATGAAATCAGTTTTTCAGCTTCTTCAAGCATCGGGACGGGCTCGCCAAACCAAACGACATGTGGCCTCAGGCGATATCCTTCAGGACAACGATCGGTTTCCGTTAATTCCCATGAATCAATGGGGTAGTAGTTGGCTTCTTGATTTGGACCGCTGGATTTTGAAAGCCGAATATTCCCGTGTAAGTGAAGCACCTTACTGCTCCCCGCCCGCTCATGCAGGTCATCTATGTTTTGCGTGATTACCGTAACATCATGGGTTAATTCAAGTTGCTGAATTAACTGATGTGCCTCGTTGGGGCTTGTTTCAATGATCTGTTTCCTTCGTTCATTATAGAATCGGGTAACTAGCTCAGGATCACGATTCCACGCTTCTGGTGTAGCCACATCCTCAATCCGATATCGTTCCCAGAGCCCCCCTTGGTCACGAAAGGTTTGAATGCCGCTTTCGGCACTCATTCCGGCCCCGGAAAAAACTACAATTTTTTTTATCATTTCAGAAAGAAACATTAAATTTACGCAAACTTAAAATTTACACGATGAAAAAATTGTTACTCTCAACGGCCATTTTTGTAATGGCAACGGCTGCGAGCGCCCAATTAGCTCCGGGCAGTATTGCACCGAACTTTACGGTTACAGCCTACCAACCATGGTTAGCCACGGCAGGTAACTCAAATAATGGAACCTATACTTTGTATGATTATTTGGACCAAGGGTATACGGTTATATTAGATGTTTCAGCGACATGGTGTGGTCCATGCTGGAATTATCATTTGTCTGGTGCCTTAGAGGACGTATATGCAAACCATGGTCCAGCGGGAGCCCCAGGTGTTTCTGCAACGACCACGAATGATGTTATGGTAATTTGGATTGAAGGAGATGGACAAACGGCTGATGCAACAATGTTGGATGGTTCGGGTAATATTGGAAATTGGATTACGCCTGCGGCAAATAATAACATTCAGTTCCCTATGGCTAACCCAGCTTCTGCCACGGCAAATCAAATCAATAACGATTATAACATTGGTTATTTTCCTACGATTTATAAAATATGTCCGAATAGGGTTATTGAAGAGGTTGGCCAAGCAAATGCGGCTGCTTTGTAT
>JBJTWL010000074.1:0-14946 GCA_046081745.1 Flavobacteriales bacterium
CCACCAACCAAGGTAATTGCCGTTCAACAACTTTACTGCGCAATAAGCCATCTGCGAGCGGTGATCGACAGATATTACCCAAACAAACCATTAGAATTCGCATGTGTAAAGGTAGGATTTTAAGGTCTTAACTGTAACAAGGAATTTATTCAGTTTTTAAACTAGGATTAATGCTACTTAAAAACAAGCGCAAATCCTCCCTGATAGTTGTTTCATATTCTGAAACAATCGTTTCAGGTTCGAACGATATAATCCGTTCTTTTTCAAATTTAATTTTAAAGTATATCCTATTTTTCTGAGAAACGCCAAGTGTGGCAATTTGTACATTACCTACTGAATAGTATACATTTAACATCCCTAAATAGATTTTACCATTTACATTATACTGTTTAAGAAGATACCGTCGCTCAATCTTGTGACTTTTGTATTCATTAATTATCAATTCTATTAAATGAAATGCCTCGGTTAAATTCTTAATGTTCTCGTGTGATAATTCAAATTGAATTTTATTTCCCTTACTTTCATCAATGTAAATGCTACGGGTTTTTTCAAACTCTAGCAATACGTCATCAAACGTATTAATAGGAAGTTTTACCGCACGATGCTGATATGCGATTTTCAGAAAGTTATCAAAGGCGAAAGGAGCTAAATCAACCTCCTGATCATTCATGTAAAGTTCTTTCCGTAATACATTACAAATTTCAGTATAAAGCTGGATGTAACGGTCAAACTTCGGAACATAGTTCTCGTCTACATAAAAAAACTCCTCATCAATGGACTGGATGGCATTTTCAATTTTCTTAGCCCCTTCTGCAGAGATGTGGATTCGGACAATTGAATATTGAAAAATGATACTCTTCAATTCTTCAGGTGCTAGTTTACCATCCTCAAGGGATTTGCTCATAATATTCAAAAATTCATTAAAGAGTTTTAATTTCTCTTCATAAATTACAGAGTTTTTTGTCTGAATTTCTTGCAAGTCCGTTTGGTTTGAAAGTAAAAGAAGTGTGATGATGGTAGTTAATATTGCTCCAATCACCCCACTGTTAATATCTTGAACAACTTTTGGTATATCTTGCTCATGGCCGTTGATATTTTGAATAACCACAATGGTTAAAGAAATTACAAGGACTACTAATAAATACCTCCAAATCTTCTTAATGTTGTTCTTCATGTGTTTCGTGTTTTTACAAATTAACGTTTCTCCCTTTCCATATCGGCCTAAATAATAAAACTAGGGTCAACAAAATTACATTATAAAGTGGAAAAAAGACTTCATAAAGAGGAATAAGTAACCAGGATTTAAACCGTCTAAATCTCAGAAAATAGCGGGCATAAAAAATTAAATCTAACCCGGTTTTTGCGCAAAACAAAAACAGCATTTCCGAGTATTGATCGATGTACAGATAGATACCAAGCAAGCTATAAAAGACAATTGATAGTACCGTTTGAAATATCCCTAAGCTTGTAGCAAAATAATCTTTGACCTTTCCAGTTTTTGAAATCCATCTAACCCGCTGATGCAAGAACGCAAGTACCCCTTGAGGCGCATAGGTATAGACAGCAAGTAAGGGGTCCGAAATCAACCGAATGTCTTTCCCATGGTTTCTAAAATCCCGCAATAGAAACAAATCATCACCACTCGATATATGTTGATGTGACACATAATCATCTGCGGCTAAAAATGCATTTTTACTAAATAATAGATTCGCTCCGCTCGCAATTACCGGTCTAAATAATCCATAAAGTCCAACATTAATGGCATTCATAATGTGTAAATCAATTTCTTGCCATACCTCTCGTTTGGAGCGCCCAACCAATATGGCCGGCAGTATCCATAAATGCGCATCAGGAAGCTTTTCTAATTCAGTGAAATAAGTTGGACCAAAAAAAACATCGGCATCCAAGGTAAGGTAATAGTCTCCCTTAGCATGTTGTATTCCGAAGCGTAATGCTTCCTTTTTACCGAACTTGAATTCAGGCAGGGTTAAGATGATAAGAGGGATTTCACTCATACATTGTTGAAGAATTTCGATACTTTGGTCTTCGGAGTGATCATTAATAAAAATAATTTCTGATGGGATTTTTTTAGAACATTGGATCGATTTAATGATGTTCGGCAACGATTCTGCTTCGTTTCGAAATGGTATTAATACAGATATTTTCTCCAAAGAAATTGTCTCTGTAGATTTCCGAAGCGCCTTTAACGCATGCTTTGTATCACCAATACCAACGATGAATGCTAATAAAATCAAATAAATAATCAGAAATACCGCGGTTTCCATGTGCTCGTTAGTCGTATTAGGGACAAAAAAACAGGAACCACAACATTGATCAGCCAAGTAAAAAATGCAGTGAACAAAATTTCTTCTTTCGGATAGGAAAAAGCTGAGAAAACCGCCACCGCGATAAGTTCCCGAACGGCAATTTTACCAAATAATATGGAAGGCGACAAGGTGATTAATCCATAACTTAACATCAATACAAAAACTTGTTGTACGTGAAAAGGAATCCCAAAACCTAGTAAAATAAAGTGAAATTGTGTTGAAAACACTAAATAACGAGCAACACTTAACCTCAAAATCAGACCTTTATTCGGTGAAGAGTCCAAGTGGTGCCTATGCTGAATTATGCTCCACCTCATCATACATGGGGGTATCTTGAATTTGACTAAATACACCATTAAAGCCAAAAATCCAGCGATGGCAAAGGAAAATGTTACGCCTATTCGATGCATTCCAAATAAAGAAACTGAACCGCAAAAAGCAAAGATCATGGAAACCACAAATTGGGCTAATCCCGTACGAATGCCGGATCCTACCCACTTAATGTTATGAATTTTGTCTTTTAACCCAAAACGGCCCAATGTCGTTGCAATTAAGGACGGGGTAAAAAAAGACACAACTATGCCCTGAGTAAACGCATGATATTGGACTGAAAGTGGAATATCGTGTTGAACCACACTGCCATAAAAACGCCTCCAATCTAACCAAAGGTTGAGCGGGAATAAAAGTACGGCTCCAACTAAAAAGAAATAATTAGTAATGTGTATTTCATCCAAGGTAAACCAAGCATTGAAAACTTGATAACCAATTACACCAATACATCCCAATAAAAGAAATCGGATTAAGACTTCAAGGATGGCATTAAATTGAGTAGCTTTACTTTCTCGTTGCATTTTCAATGGTTGAAGATAGAATAATTCTTGGAATAGACCCAGGAACCACGGTATTAGGATATGGATTAATCCACGTAAAAAATGGAAAAATAACGCTATTGAATTTTGGTATCGTCCAATTGCATAAACTACCGAGCCATCCTGACAAGTTAAAACGCATATTAGAACGTTTAAACGGTCTGATAGAAGAGTACAAACCCGATGAAATGGCCATTGAGGCACCCTTTTTCGGCAAGAATGTCCAATCGATGTTGAAATTAGGGCGTGCTCAAGGGGTTGCCATTGCGGCTTGTTTGAATCATAATATTCCGTTTGAAGAATATGCTCCACGAAGAATTAAGCAGAGTATAACCAGCAATGGAAATGCCTCCAAAGAACAAGTTGCGGCAATGCTGCAATCGCTCTTGAAATTTGACGATATGCCCAAATACCTAGATGCTACTGATGGCTTGGCGGTTGCCGTTTGCCATGTATTCTCTAAAGGAGTTGGTGAACATAACAAGGCCAAAGGTGGCGGATGGAAAAGTTTCATCAAAGATCAATCCCATAGAGTAAAAAAGCATGGCTGATCATATCCAAATATATACCGATGGATCCTCGAGAGGAAACCCAGGTCCTGGTGGATTTGGTATTGTTATGAAATTTGGACCTAACGAAAAAATTGTATCAAAAGGCTACAGACTCACTACCAATAACCGGATGGAATTATGGGCTGTTATCCATGCTTTGGAACTGGTTAACACCAACAAATACCACATTCATATTTTTTCAGATTCAAAATATGTCATTGAGGCCATTGAAAAACGATGGGTTTGGGGCTGGGAGAAAAAAGGATTCAAAGGAAAGAAAAATGAAGACTTGTGGAGGAAATACCTTCAACTACACCCCAAATTTAAGCTGACATTTCATTGGGTTAAAGGACATGCAGGCCATCCAGAGAATGAACGATGTGATGCACTTGCAGTGGAAGCGGCAACCTCATCAAACCTTGGAGTTGATGAAGGGTACGAAAATGCTAAACGATTAGGATTACTTTGATCCGATAACCGTGACGAAACCGTGACGATCTACTGCCGTACCACCGAGCATTTCTCCTATTACTCGATAGAAATACACCCCATCGGTACATTGAACTCCTTCCGAAGTAGCTCCGTCCCAAAGGGCGATTCCCGTTTGATCTTTTATCATGTATACCAAATGACCCCAACGGTTAAAAATTTGTACTTGATATTTTTTGAAAAACTGTTCAGATAATACCAATTCATCATTTAAACCGTCCCCATTTGGTGTAATAACGTTAGGAATAATTAAGTCAGGATCTTTAACATTGATCACTAAAGAATAAGAATCCTCACATCCCTGCTGATCAACTACGGTTAAGGTAATGGTGTATGGACCACTTATACCGAAGCTCGTAGTTTGGGAACCGTTGTTGTTTAACGTGTATGTAGTATCGCTATTAATGTCCCAAGTCCAACTCACGATTGGACTTCCAATAAAGGTAGATTGATCCGCAAAAACCACCGGATCGTTTTGATCAACTAACATGGGTGTGGCAGTGAAATCAGCATCTAGTCCATCGTCAAATACGGTAACTGAATCTAGAATAGTTGTGATTTCACAACCGTCTGGACTGATTAAGGTTACTGTTGCTTGATAGGAGCCAGGGGTATCGTAATTGTAGACAAAATTGGTTTCGTTGTAAATAAAATTACCATCACCCATGTTCCATATTAGGCTGTCAACATTCACTGGAGCTTGCACTAAAAATGCTGCGCCTTGTACGCACAAATTCGGCGTTTGAACAAATCCTGGAATTCCTTGCGGTCCACCTATCGTTACATGATTATCCACCGTTGTATCATCAACACAACCGTATTGATCCGTTATTTGAAGGGTGAGGTCGAACGCACCATTGATAACAAAGGTATTGCTAGGATCTTGTAAAATCGAACCGTTTCCATCTCCAAATCCCCAATTCCAAGCAGTTACATTACCGTAAGATTGAGAAGAATCTTGATAAGCACCAAACAGGGGTGGGCACTCATATTCTCCATTGGCATTCATCACTGCACCGCTAAAACTATACGTTGGAATCGCATGCGGCAATGAAACGGTAACTACCTGTGACAAGGTGTCTTCGCATCCATTGGAATCAATTGCTACTAACGATAAATTAAAACTGCTACTTAATTGGCTCACCGGAAGATTCGGTGGAACTACGGATATAATTCCTGTATCTTGAGCGTTTCCGAATGCTTGATTGTTGACATACCATGCATACGTTAAATTCCCTACGCCGGTAGATGAATTCAAAGTAAGGTTGGTATCCGAAGCACAAACCACCGATGGAAAGGTGAAATTGGCGGTTGGTTTTGTAATGGTAATAGGCACTGTTGCCGGCGTAGAAGAACAACCAAATACATCATAAACCACCATCGTTGCATAATAGGTTCCATTTCCAATAAATGTATGATTAATGGGCTGATTTACAGAATTTGTGGTCACAGATGTATTATCATCGGAAAATGTGGTAACAAAATAGGATAAAGGCATTCCGTTTCCAACAGCCAAGGAGGTATTGGTAAAGGTAACAGGGAATGGAGAACACCCAACGGCATCTTGCGCCGCAATAATTGGAAACGGAGTATTCAATACACGCACAGGATGCATGATTTGCGCGGTACATCCAACGCTGTTTGTAACCGTAAGCGTAATATTGTAAAGCCCCTGCGTGGTATATACATAGGCAGGATTGGGACCAGAAGTTAGGGTTTGTCCATTACCCATCGCATAGGACCAATTGGTTAATGGATGTGCATTCCAAGAGGTACTTGCATTGAAAAGAAGCAAGGTGTCGTTTCTACAAACCGAATCATTCGACATGGTAAATTGAGCTGCTATCTGTGAAATATTTATAGTTTTAGTAATACTATCATGGCAGCCGGTGGTATAGTTGTGAATTACCTGTTCCACCGTGTAAGACCCATAGGTTGCAAAACTGTGACTCGTATTTCCATTATTAACGCCATCTAATACCGCATTTCCGATGTTAGTATTCGGTGTTCCGTCTCCCCACTCCCAAGTCATACTTACGTTATCAGGTTGTTCCCCATGAATTGCGTTGTCTGTAAAGTTTATATTGACTGGGAAATTAGCGGGATTACAAACTAATTGTTGAGAAGGATTAAATTGAGCGATTGGAGCCAACACATATACCGCTGAATCAATGGTTATGGAATCTTTACATCCACGGAAATCAACGATTAATTGCACAGAAATATAGCCGGTATCTTGCGTAAATTGGTGTGTTGGATCTTCTTGTGTTGAAGTACCGTCACCAAAATCCCAAAAATATGACACTTCATTCGGTTGGTGCGGAACAGAAATCACCGTTCCGTTGGTAAAGTTCACGTTTTGTTTAACGCATGTTTGCAGTGGACTCACTGTGAAATCTACTAAATCGATGTCACCAACGGTCACGTAATCATTCATAAACATGGTGTCAATACACCCGGATTGTGAGGTTACTACTAAGGTGACATCATATAATCCTAAGGTGTAGGTTTGATTGGGTGGGTTTTGACCGTTGAATGTTTGACCATTACCAAAATTCCACTGCCAACTTACGATTGGATTTGCTGGATTCGGGCTAGAGGAAGTGTCGGTAAAATGTACGGTGTGTGGAGTACAGCCTCCAGGTTCATCTGCGAAAAACCCTGCCTCAATGTTCACTATATTAATGTAATTATTCTGAGTTGTACTTCCAGTACATCCTGCAGCAGTATTCACTGAAAGCGTCACATTATATTGACCGCTCGAGTTGTACACTTGTGGAGGTGGTGTGGTACCCGTGTAGGTTTGACCATTGCCAAAATTCCATGTATACGTTCCTGCGACTCCAGTAGTATTTGTAAAATTAACGGTGGAAGGCGCGCAATTCGTTAGCGGATTAGCCGTGAACGAAGGCGTGATATTGTTTTGAATCGTTATCTGTTGTGTCACATTATCTGTACACCCCGATCCAGTATTTTGAGAGGTTAGCGTTACAGTATAGGTTCCAGGGGTATTAAATGTAAACGCAGGATTTTGTTGAGAACTAGTACCTTGACCTCCGAAATTCCAACTCCATGAATTCGCACCTGCCGTGGAATTATCTTGAAACGAAATTGGGTTACCCACACATCCTGCCGCAGGAGCGGTGATTCCAGCCTGATAATTACTAACAACTATGGAATTAGTGTAACTAGCGACGCAACCTGTAGTTGTATTAGTAACTGTTAATTGTACCGCAAAATTTCCTGCTGTATTATACGTGACATTCGCAGGATTTTGACTGCTTGAGTTTTGCCCATTCCCAAAATTCCATGCGTATGAAAAATTAGCACCGCTGGATGAGGTGTTTGTGAATCCTACAGTTAACGGGACCGTACAGCCAATTCCCGTAACATTAAAACCAACCGTTGGAGCAGGCAGTACTGTAATGTAGTTTGCTTTTATTTCTGAGTCTACCGCACCATTTGCATTGGTAACCACGAGTGTCACGGTGAAAGTTCCCGCAGTAGTAAACACATGTGATGGATTTTGTGTAGTTACTGTTACTCCATCACCAAAATTCCAAGAATATTGAGTAATTGCTGGACCACCATTTGCGGTGGAAGTAGAGGTAAAATTTACAGGGACACCTGCGCACACGCTTAATGGAACCGCTGTAAAATTGGCCGTAGGGGCTTGAGCCATGGCACTAATAAAACAACCAATAAATGCAACAATCAGTAGGTTTAATTTCATAGACATTTCAATGACATCAAAAATACGTAAATAGTTGCTTAAAACCTTATTATTTTTTTAGGAAAGGAAACCATGAAATATGCTCATCCTTATTCACGTTTCTACGCTCACAAACAGATAAAAACTGATCTTCTAATATGGCGGTGACTCCAAAATACTTAGCACTCGGATGAGCAAAATACCAACCAGAAACAGCGGATGCCGGATGCATAGCCAATGATTCTGTTAAGCAAACCCCAATTCGCTCTGTGACATTCAACACATGGAAGATACCAAGCTTTTCATAATGATCTGGGCACGCAGGGTAGCCTGGGGCAGGTCTGATTCCTTTATATTTTTCCGCAATTAAGTCTTCGTTTTTTAACGGTGTTTTGTCATAACCCCAATGCGTATGCCGAACCCGTTCATGCAACCATTCGGCCAAGGCCTCGGCTAGGCGATCTGCAAGCGCTTTTATCATAATACTCATATAGTCATCATGAGCTGCTTCAAATTGCTTACAAATGCTTGTTACATCTCCAGAAGTTACGGCAAAGGCCCCAAGGTAATCTTCAATACCGCTTTCTTTGGGAGCAATATAATCGGATAAACACACATTAAATTGACCGGGTGTTTTTTCTATTTGTTGACGCAATCCAATAGAACGATGTAATACCTGCTCCTTCGTTTCATTATAAATTTCAATATCTTCGTCTACCGCATTCGCGTTGAACATACCATAGACGTATTTTGGATTAAACCATCCGTTCTTAATACCCTCTGATAAGCAGAATTTTGCATCTTCAAGCAGCTTTGTTGCCTCCACTCCAACTATTGAATCTGAAAGGATTTCAGGATACTTGCCGTGTAAATCCCAACTTCTAAAGAACGGCGACCAATCGATGTAAGGAATTAAGGTTTCCACATCAATTTTACCATCAAAAACACCGAGTTGTGTTGGTTTCACTATGGTATCTTTTGAAAAATCCAGCATCAATTTGTTTTTCCTGGCCATTTCGATGGACACCATACGTTTGGTAGCATTATGCAATTCATGGTGTGCCCGAATTCGCTCGTACTCCTCTAAAATGGAATCGTGATAACCCTTTGATTCACCTCCTAGCATTTTTTCGGCGACGGTTACTGCTCTTGAAGCATCCGGCACATAAATTACAGGGCCCTCATAATTCGAAGTAATTTTAACGGCTGTATGTACTTTGGATGTGGTAGCACCACCAATAAGCAATGGGATTTTTAGATTTCGATGTTGCATTTCTGCAGCCACTTTCACCATTTCCTCCAAAGAAGGTGTTATCAAACCACTTAATCCAATAATATCCACCCCTTCATCGACGGCACGATCAACGATTTCATTACCCGGAACCATAACCCCCATATCTATTATTTCATAGTTATTACAGGCAAGTACAACCCCAACAATGTTTTTTCCAATATCGTGCACATCTCCTTTCACCGTGGCCAATAATATCTTCCCGGCCTTTTGAATTTCGCCATTTTTATCGGCCTCAATATAGGGCTGCAGAAAGGAAACAGCTTTTTTCATCACACGTGCCGATTTAACCACTTGAGGTAGAAACATTTTGCCTTCACCAAAGAGGTCTCCAACTACATTCATTCCAGCCATTAAGGGTCCTTCAATAATTTGAAGCGGTTTTGGATAAAGGGGTAAACAGGCAGCCACGTCCTCCTCAATAAATTTATCAATACCCTTTACAAGCGCATGTTCAATCCGTTTCTCAACCTCCCATGCCCTCCAGGCTTCATCCACCACAAGTTCTTTCTTTCCTTGCTTCACCGTTTCGGCGAAATTAAGTAAGCGTTCTGTCGCATCTTCGCGGCGATTAAAGAACACATCTTCAATGTGATTTAAAAGCAACGGATCAATATCAGAATACACAGCCAGCATCGTTGGATTAACAATCCCCATATTCATCCCATGTTGTATCGCGTGGTAAAGAAAGGCTGCGTGCATGGCCTCTCGAACCGCGTTATTTCCGCGAAAAGAAAACGATACATTCGATACTCCACCGCTAACATGGCATCCCGGCAAGTTTTGTGTAATCCATTCGGTGGCACTAAAAAAATCGAGTGCATTAAGTGCATGTTCTTCCATTCCCGTGGCTACGGGGAAAATGTTGGGGTCAAAAATTATATCATTCGGATGCACATTGGCTTTATTAACCAATATATCATAAGAACGAGCGCAAATCTCAATTCTACGTTCATATGAATCTGCTTGTCCACGCTCATCAAATGCCATGACAACCATGGCAGCCCCCATCGACTGTATAAACTTAGCTTGCTGAATAAACAACTCCTCGCCTTCTTTCAATGAAATGGAATTCACAACCCCTTTTCCCTGAAGGCATTTAAGTCCTGCCACAATAATTTCCCATTTAGAACTATCAATCATGATAGGAATCTTGGCGATTTCAGGTTCTGAAGCGATGAGGTTTAAGAACGTTATCATGGCGGTTTTTCCATCAATCATGGCTTCATCCATGTTCACATCTAAGATTTGGGCACCCCCTTCAACTTGTTCTCGAGCCACAGCCAAGGCTTCTTCATAGCGATCCTCTTGAATCAATCGTAAAAATGCTTTTGACCCTGTAACATTGGTGCGTTCACCAACATTAACGAAATTACTTTCTTTTGTAGCAATTAAAGGTTCCAGTCCTGAAAGCCTAAGAATTCGTTCCATGCGTGAATTTTCTTGGTGAATAATTTGCGGCGAGTTGAGCAATTTTCGCAATATGTTCTGGTGTTGTCCCGCAACAGCCTCCAATAATATTTACCAACCCTTTTTTAAAGAATGATTCTACCTTTAAACCCATAATTTCTGCCGTTTCATCGTATTGACCGAAAGCATTTGGAAGCCCCGCATTCGGATGAGCACTCACCGCGAAGGAGCTTTTATCACTCAATACTGCTAAATACGGTTCCATAAGTTCTGAACCTAGGGCGCAATTCAATCCAATAGAAAGTAATTTAATATGTTGTAAAGAAATTAAAAAGGCTTCTGGTGTTTGACCTGACAAAGTTCTCCCGCTGCGATCCGTTATCGTTCCAGAAATCATAATTGGAAGTACAATCTTTCGCTGCTCAAAAACCTCATTGGCTGCAAAAAGCGCTGCTTTCGCATTGAGTGTATCGAACACCGTTTCAATTAGCAACACGTCTACCCCACCATCCATAAGGGCTTCAATTTGCTCTTTGTATGCCGTTTTTAACTCATCAAAACTAACTGCTCGATACCCAGGATTATTCACATCCGGAGAAATAGATGCCGTGCGATTGGTTGGGCCAATGGACCCTGCAACAAACCGAGGTTTATCAGTAAATAAATCCGCTGCATCTCTTGCTAGCTTCGCGCCTTGATAGTTAATGTCATAAACTGCATCCTCAAGGCGATAATCCGCTTGAGCGATGGTGGTTCCAGAAAACGTATTGGTTTCAATAATGTCTGCACCTGCAGCCAAATACGCTTTATGGATTTCAAAAATGATATCTGGTCGAGTAAGATTTAATAAATCATTATTGCCTTTCAACGAGGAAGTATGAGAGACAAACCGTTTCCCTCTAAAATCTGACTCCTCCAACGGATAACGTTGTATCATCGTTCCCATGGCACCATCCAACACCAAAATATGGTCTTGAAGTTGTTTTTCAATTGCTGTCATTGTTCAATTTTGGAAGAAAGGCATCTGCCCAAACTTATCTTTTTCCTTTTGGAATTGGATTTGGCACCTTATTAAATTAAACAGGTTGCCAAGGTTTCATAGGGCCGGTCCCTCCACCTTTCTTCATAAGTTAATTTTAAAGAACTGTGGCAAAAATAGGGAGATTATGTAATATTTTTTAAGTTTTAGAAGATGTTTTTTAATTTCACCCTTATGAAATATTACATAACTGGATTAATGTTATTTGGGCTTTGGGTTTTTGGTCAGGTGAATTTCGTAACCTCGAACCTTCCTATAATAAAAATAAACACTCCTATTGGGCAACAAATTAATGATATTACCCGCATTGTTTGCGACATGGGTGTTATTGACCAGGCCTCGGGCAGCAATAATGTTAATGACGCCTTCAATAATTACAATGGTAAAATTGCCATAGAAATTCGAGGGTCCACTTCCCAGCAATACCCTAAAAAAAGCTATGGCTTTGAGACCCAAACAGCAACCGGGATAAACAACAACGTGACATTGCTTGGACTTCCATCAGAAAATGATTGGATTTTGAATGGCCCATACCCCGACAAAACATTGTTGCGCGATGCAATGACCTATGAGATTTCAAGAAAAATGGGACATTATGCTTCTCGGTTTCGATTTTGTGAATTACTTATAAATGATGAATATTTAGGTGTTTATATACTATTTGAGCGCATCAAAAGAGATAATAATCGAGTTGATATTGCTCATTTAGATCTAGACGATTTAGCAGGAGATTCACTTACTGGAGGGTACATATTCAAGGTGGATAAACTCACAGGTGAATCTGGCATCACATGGAATTCCAATTTCAGTAACGAAGTTGTTTTTCAATTTCATGACCCTGAGTCAGATGAGTTACAACCTGCTCAAATATCCTATTTACAAACATTTGTCTCTGATTTTGAAAATGCAATCCAAGCCAATCCAGAGGCAAATTATAATCAATGGATAGAGCCTACTTCATTTTATGATTTCTTTATTTTACAAGAACTGGGAAGGACAGTTGATGGATACCGATCGAGTTCATTCATGTACAAGGACAAGAACTCAGGAGATTTTCAAGGACGCTTAGTTGCGGGGCCTATGTGGGATTTTAATTTATCCTACGGTAATGCGGACTATTGTGATGCTTTTTTAACCACGGGATGGCAGTACAATTTTGATCAAATTTGTAACTTTACAACACAAATTCCTTTTTGGTGGAAACGGTTATTAGATTCTCCAAGTTATCGAAATGGGTTAAAATGCCGATGGAATGAATTGCGGCAGGGCATACTACAAAATGATTCTTTAGTGACCTGGATCGATTCAATGGCGAACTATTTGCAAGAGGCGCGAATCCGAAATTTTCAAAAATGGCCAATCATTGGACAATACATAAATTGGAATGCCTATGTTGGAGCGACATATGCAGAAGATTTAAACTTTTTTAAAACCTACCTACAAAACCGCGCGAGTTGGATTGATGCCAACCTGCCCGGGGTCTGTAATTTATCCATTGAAATCAACGAAAACATTCCCCATTTCGAAGTATATCCCAACCCTGCCAATGCATTAGTTTCAATAAATACCGAAAGTAAGGAGTTCATCTTAAGTGTAGCTGATGCAGAGGGCAGCTTACTTTTAACCTGCTCTAATTGTATGAGCATTGATCTTTCTACATTAGCGAACGGCATTTATTTTATCAGTCTTCAGAACATGCAAGGGCAACGATTAACTAAGCGTATAATTAAGCAATGAAAAAATTCTATGCTTCAATTGGGTATGCCATAAAAGGAGTCATTTTCCATTTGAAATACGGTGCTAACTTCAAAATACAGTTATTTTTTGCTTGCACAGCGCTGATACTTTGTTTTAGTCTTCATGTTGCGCTATGGGAATGGGTTGTAGTTTTCGTCTTAATCGGTAGTGTCTTAGCTTTGGAAAGTTTTAATTCTGCCCTTGAAATATTATGCAACTATATAACAACAGAAAAGCATGATCAAATAAAACACGTGAAAGACCTCTGTGCAAGTGGTGTATTGATAGTTGCATTTTGTTCAATAATTATTGGCTCAATAATTTTTATTCCTAAAATTATTACTTTGATTAATTGATACGAATCTTACCCCCTTCTATTTTTTGAATTAGCCCCTTTAATTCGAGGCCCAACAAAATAATTTGAAGGGTTGATGTTGCCTCATTTGTCAAAACAACCAACTCGTCAACATACAAAGATTCATGTTGATCAAGAAGATCTAAGACTGCTTGTTCCTCCGGATTCAATGTAAATTGTAAACTCATCTGTATACTTTTACCAAGTGAAGTTGACCAATTCATGAAGTACATAAAATCTGATGCGCTAGAAATTAAATGAGCCTTTTGTTTGCTAATTAAGGTATTACACCCCCTTGATTGTTGTTGGTGGACAGCTCCTGGAAAAGCAAAAACATCACGATTATAATCATTTGCCAAATCCGCTGTAATTAAGCCCCCCCCTTGCTCTCTACTCTCAACCACAACTGTGGCATCTGAAAGACCCGCAATAATGCGGTTACGAACAGGAAAATTTTCACGAACTGGTTTTGAGAATAGTGAATACTCCGAAATCAACGCTCCGCGCTCATGTAAAATTTGTTCTGCGAGGTTGGCATTTCTTTTTGGAAATACTTGATTCAACCCGCTGCCAAGCACAGCCACAGTACTTAGCTTATTCTTCATTGCGAATGAATGAGCGTGAGCATCGATTCCAAGCGCTAGTCCAGAGACTATGACTGCATTTGTTGCTGTAAGTCCTTGAAGAAACGACGCTACTAACTCTTTACCATAGGCAGTACTTAACCTGGATCCAACGATGGCAATTGTTCTTCGTTGATTTAAAATATTTTCTCCTTTGCAATACAAAACTATGGGTGCATCAGGACATTGACGAAGGCGTCGAGGGTAGTTTGAATCAAGGATAAATAATGGTGTTATTTTCGCCTTTTCGCATGCCTCAATTTCCCGATGAGCCAATTCCAACGCACGGTTGCGTTCTATTGCCCGAAACTGATTTTCGGATAACCCGATTAATGGTTTTATCTCTTTAATTGATAGGTTAAAAAAATCACTCACCTCAATTTTAGAAAGTATTGATCCAATACGAATTGGACCTAGTCCATTCAAAAAGCTCATCGCCACATTCATAACCAACCCTTCTTCAGCCATTTTTTATATCTTCGTGAAGATTAAATTAACTATAAATTAATAGACCCGTGAGGAGATTATTACTTTTTAACATCT
>JBJTWL010000075.1:0-13576 GCA_046081745.1 Flavobacteriales bacterium
ACTAAAAAGAACCCAAGGTCAAAACGCAAACCTGTACCAATACGAAGTGCTAATTGTTTATAGAATTCAGAGGTAAACGCAGCGCCAACCCTGTTGTCATCTGCTCTTGTAGTCCAAATGTTTCCAAAATCTGCAAAAAGAACCGATTTCAGCATTGGACTCATTGAAAAACGAAATTCTACGGAACCACCGATTCGTATATCCCCAATTTGTGTTGCAGTACCTGTTGAATCCAAGTAGCTTTTATACCTACCCGGCCCCAATAACCTGGCCTTCCAACCACGATTATCATTGGCTCCCCCTGCAAAGAAACTATAGTCATATGGCATCGATGTTGTTGAGTTTCCGTAAGGAACACCAAAACCCGCCATTAATTTTCCAGCCAACTGGAGCTTCGTATTGAAACGCTTTGTCATGATTAACAAATTATCATTCCTTAGAAACTCAGCAAACACATTCCCGAAAAATGTATGCTGTCCTCCCGATATGGTATCCTTATTGCGCGTTAGGTATGAAAGCGTATTACCAGCAAGGGATATCGAAGTGGTATAATTTATATCTATGGAAGTTTTACGAGCGGAATGTCCCTCATCTGTAACAAAATCTTTTGCAATATTTGAGAAATCAAATTGAAATTTAAAGTCTTCCCAAATCAATTGATTGCTATACGAGTTTCGGAGAAACAAATCACTCACTCCATTAATTTGTGCTTGAAAGGCATCTGAATTATCAAATTGAACAAATTTAATGGTGGACGCAAAAGGCAATCCAATCGTGAATACTTGCGTTTTATCAACCTTCCAACGCCACGTGTAATTCATTTGAAATACTCGACGAGTGAAAATATCCCGCTTTTCAAAATTTAAACCTGTTCCAATAACAGTTACGGGCTTTTGTCTTTTAGACAAACTCCAGACGGGTGCCGGAAACAAACCTGGGATTTCAATTTTCACATTTGGACCGAATTCCAAGGTATTAAAGGCTCTCCCTTTCGTGGATCCGTCATCGAAAACGATCGGTTGTGATTCAAACCCACCCCCCAAGGTCAGCGTTAGTTTCTCCCCACCTCTAAACACGTTTTTATTTATATAATTCATGGACGCGTTAACACCCAACAAACCAAAGGAGGAGGTGAATCTTGGTTCAAAAGAATAGGATTGCTTTTTTCCTTGAATTAAATAATAATGAACATCCACCAGATTTTTTCCAGGCACCTCGTAAAAAACCGGTTTAATCGTTGTAAACAGATTCAACTGATTTAGAAACTGATAACTTCGCTCCACGTATTTGTCCTTAAAATAATTACTTGGCTCCAAATAATTTTGTAGCTCTAGCAAATGAGGTTTTACCCCTGGCTTATCCCCATTATAATGCACATCCACCATGCGAAAAGGGTTTAAGTCCTTTTTGGTTAACTTGAAACGCTTCATGGCGTTTTTATCACATTTCAATTTCCGATATGCTAACTGTTCTGCTGTTGCTAAAAAATCAGACTCCAACACATCCTTGGTAGAAAAAATGTTTTTGCTCGACAAATAGGCCTGAAACGAGGAGTCGATGCGATTCGTATCGCTCAGATGATAAACGACCTTGTTGACGTAAAAATCTTTAAATGCTGTAACAATAAAACTATCCTCAATCGTAGGATGAGGGGTTTTTCGTGATAAGAACTCAATTCCCAACACGACCGTTTTTGTAAGAGCATTGGTATCGGCTAAATAACGAATGTTTGAATTATAAAACCCAAATAAAGCCATATCACGCATTTCACGAGCCACAAGCTCACTATGCAATGTAAGTAAATCTTCATCCAATGGTTTTTTAAGCAAGGGATGCTCTCCAGTTGATTTTATTTGTCTTCTAAGGTATGACTTATATAAGTTAACCACTTTATCCGGTCCCTTCGTATATACTGAATCTATAATAAATGGCTTACCCGCTGATACCGTGTAAATAACTTTGGCCGTTCTTTTCTTAAAATCTCTTATCACTTCAGCCTCCACTGAACCTTCATAATACCCTTTTTTTCGCAACAAAATTCGCGCTTGATCTACGGAACGCACGAACAAATTCGTATCGAAAACAACCGGCTTTTCACCGTATTTAAACTTTAACCATTCACGTAAAAACTTTCGAGGATGCTCCACATCTTTGAGTGGAATAATCTTTTCCGTGTAATAATCTCTTCCTTTTTCTCGAGCTTTGGCTATGCGTTTAGCATTTATTCGATTCATTTTAGAAATACTCTTTGAGTTATCTTCAAGGAGCTTCGTATTCTTGCGCTGTCGTTTTTCTGCCACTTTCGCTGAATCCACCGCATTGAAAACGGCCAAGCGTAAAGGCATTCCAAGTAATTTCTGATTGGGTTGTTGCCGAATTACCGCTTCTAAATCAGCAACCACGAGTGTTCCCCCTCTTTTTTGTAATTTCACCTGGTTTTCTTGCAATAAAACAAACCCTTTGGGAACATTTTTTGCGACCTGACAACTGAAAAGGACAGCTATACAGAAACACGTAAAGGCGATTTTTTTCATCATTGTTCAAAACAAAATTAAGAAATTAGCGCGATGGAAAAGCTTACTTCAAAAGATATTAAATGGATTCGATCGTTGCATGATAAAGCGGGCCGGAAGGAATCCGATTGTTTTATGGTAGAGGGAAGGAAAATAGTAACCGAAGCCATTGAGCAAAATCGCTTTGAACTGGTTATGATTGTTGAGATCTATTCGGAAAACACAACTTTAGCGAGCCTACCTATTTCGAGCCCCATCAAACATTGTTCACCTGCAGAAATGCAACGCATTTCTAGCCTCAAAAATCCAACAGAGATCCTAGCTGTTCTGCGGTTACCCAAGATTAATACCCCTCTTATTAAGCAACGAGTAATTTGTTTGGATAACATTCAAGACCCGGGAAACCTTGGCACAATTATCCGAATTGCCGATTGGTTTGGCATTGACACTATTCTGGCATCAGAACAATCCGCGGATTGTTTTAATCCGAAAACAATCCAGGCGACTATGGGCAGTATTTTTAGGGTGAATATCGCTTACGTAAATCTTGAAACCTGTTTAAAGGAAATCAAATCACCTATCTACGGGGCCGTAATGAATGGAATTTCCATCCAAGAAACCAGCATGGAAGCTGATGGTGTTTTAGTCATCGGTAATGAAGGGAAGGGTATTTCTGAAGCCCTTATGCCCTACCTAAGTCATCGCATTTCAATCCCACGTATTGGTGGTGCCGAATCCTTGAATGCGGCTGTTGCTTGTGGAATTTTAGTCGCAAAATGGAATAGATTATAAATAAGTGATGGGAATTTCCTAAAAGGAACGTAAATTTGCGCTTTTACCCCCTGCATGATTGATACAGACCTTTACGAGGCCAAACGACTATACCCTTTTCAAGAACAAACTGTTAAACAAGTACTTGACGAGTTCAGAACCAATGAACATCCGTTTAATTTATTGTATCAGCTGCCTACTGGCGGCGGCAAAACAGTCATTTTCTCGGCGATTGCGAAACAATATTTACAAGAATGGGGAAAGCGGGTATTGATTCTTACGCATCGTATTGAACTTTCGGTTCAGACCTCGCATCAGCTGCTTGCTATTGGTGTGAAAAACAAAATCATTAATTCGGAAGTAAAATCCATTTCGGATCAGCTTGATTGTGACTGTTATATTGCCATGGTGGAAACGCTGAATAACCGCCTTCAAGACAATCAAGATTTTATTGAAAATGTAGGTTTAGTCATTGTAGATGAAGCACATTACAATTCGTTTAGAAAGATTTTTCAATATTATGGAAACAGCAGTATCCTTGGAGTAACTGCAACCCCACTGAGCAGCAATAAAGTTTTGCCATTAAAGGATCATTATCATAAACTCATTACAGGTGAGAGCATCGCTGGATTAATTAAAATGGGATATTTGGCGGATGCAGAAACTTACAACTATGATGTTAATCTTCACGGTTTAAAAATCGGCAACAACGGTGATTTTACCATATCCAGTTCCGATGTTGTTTATAGCAATTTCTTTATGCAAGAAAAACTTCTTTTTGCCTATGAAGAAGTAGCACTGGGTACCAAAACCCTAATTTTTAATGCAGGAATAGAAACCTCCATTCATGTATTCGAACTCTTCAAAAAACATAAGTATAAGGTTAAACACTTGGATTCTACATTCAGCGATAAAGACCGTAAAGACACTTTAAAATGGTTCAAAGAAACGCCGGATGCCATCCTAACTTCTGTTGGAATTTTAACTACGGGTTTTGATGAACCTTCGGTTCAGACCATTATTTTGAATCGGGCTACGCGATCACTTACCTTATATCATCAAATGATTGGAAGGGGTTCACGAAGTATTCCGGGAAAAACCAATTTTCAGGTAATCGACTTAGGAAATAACGTGAGAAGATTTGGATATTGGCAGGACCATATTAACTGGCAAGATGCCTTTCGCTTCCCCGATCGATTTTTAGAATCTCGCATTTCAGAGCTTGAAGACTTAGAATTTGAAATTGAGTTTGAATTCTCTAGGGGTATGGAAAAATATTTTGATGTTGAAATTCTTTCGTCCTTCAACATTAAAGAAAACTACTACGAATGCCTCGATGCTGGAATCAAAGGGAAACTTGCCATCGAGAATTCCATGAATAATCATTTTGAAGCTATCATTAAAAAGGCAACCACCTTGTCCGAAGGCTTCCGATGCATGGAATTGCTGCAAGAGCACATTGAACATCGACTAAAGAATTACACGCGTTGCATCTCAAAGTCGACTGAGAATTATTTAAAATATTTAATGGAGACCTACAATCGGCAATTAAGCCAAAAATTACGAATGCAGCTTGATGATTAAAATTGCGTAAATTTAGAAGATGAAAGCGTTAATAGTATTGCTCTTCCTAATTCTTGCTTTTGGAAATAAAAGCTGGTCGCAACGTTCAAAATTTAAGGTGTATTTTAATACGGTTCAATTTTATGAACCTTCTGTTGGAAATTATCTTGAATTGCACTTTCAATTCGATGCCAAACACACAAAGTTCATTGCTGCAAATAATGGCTTACAAGCAACTGCTTATTTAAAAATCGAAATTAAGGACAGCACAAATAAGGTGTTTTTTACCGATGAATACCTATTAAATTCGCCCGTATTTAAAGACAGCACGGTAGAAGATTTTTTTGAACTTCGGCGGATACCTCTGGCTAAAGGATTATATCAAATTAATTTAACCCTGTCCGACTGGAACGTTAAAAACTCGGAAATTAAAGGGAGTCAATTGTTAGAAGTCATCGACTTAGCTAAAGCGCCTGCAATTTCACATGTAGAGGCTATTGATTATGCCGTCGCCGATACGAGCACCGGTGTATTTCAAAAAAATGGATTTCTTATCATACCAAAGCTCAATGCGTATTACGGAACCATGCTGACTACCTTACCTGTTTATTTTGAAATTTATAATGCTGCAAAAGGTTCATCACGATATTTTATGGAGGAGTCCATCATTGATACTGAAAATCAACGCGAATTATTTTCGTATCATAAATCTGCTGAATTACTAGATAAATCGGAAGTGATACCCATGATAAAACGTATTGACATCTCTAACCTTGCAAGTGGAGCTTACGCGTACTCTGTGGCGATTACCAATGAGAAAGATAGTGTATTGTATTCCTCCGAATATTTTTTTGAACGTGGAAATATCACCCTGGATGATACTATAAATTATGCGAATACGATTCTTGACCCAAATTTTCAGCAATCATTACCCGATGATAGTTTGCACTTTTACTTGGGCAGCTTGTTACCCATCGTTAAGGCCTCTGAGAACAAGAATATTCGAACGTTATTAAAATCCAAGGATTTTAGCAGCATACGGAAATATTTTCAAGCCTTTTGGAATTCAACATCACCCGGTGATGCGAGTTATGCATGGCTGAAGTATAAGCAACAAGTACAATATGTTCAAGGATTATATAAAACAAATTTCCAACCTGGCTATGAAACCGACCGAGGTCGAGTTTATTTGCAATATGGAGCGCCTAGTTCGGTTAATGCTCGAGAAGACTCCCCTTCCGAATATCCGTATGAAGTTTGGTTCTACAATAAAATTGGAAAATTCAGTAATCGTCGTTTTATCTTTTACAATCCTGATCTAACCAACAACGCTTACCGGCTTTTACACAGCGACCTAATCGGTGAAGTTAAGAACCCGGGATGGTCCCAAGTGCTATCCAAACGGAATACCATTAACGGAACCGTTGACGACCCGAACCTTTTCAACGAGCGTCATTGGGGACAAGACAGTAACGATCTTTTTCGACAATACTAGTCATGAAAACGCTTGCAATTGTAATTCTCAATTATAACGGAAAAAAGCACCTTCAAACGTATTTACCCTCGGTGGTCGAATGCAGTCATGGTCATGACATTATTATTGTAGATAATGGTTCATTAGATGATTCCATTCCATTTTTAAATGCAAACTTCTCCGGTGTCAAGCTGATTCAACTTGTTAAGAATGTTGGGTTTGCTCAGGGCTATAATGATGGCTTAGAAAAAATTAAGGGACAATATGAACATTACCTTTTATTAAACTCTGATGTGGAGGTCACATCGGGTTACCTCTCCCCGCTTCTATCGCGCATCGCAGGGCCAAGCATTGCAGCCGTTCAGCCCAAAATATTAAGCCACACCAACAAAACGCGATTTGAACATGCTGGAGCTAGTGGTGGGTTCTTGGATCGAAATGGATTTCCTTTTTGTCGCGGACGAATTTTCGATGCGTGCGAAGCAGACCAAGGTCAGTACGATAACGCCATCCCTGTATTTTGGGCAAGTGGTGCCTGTTTACTCATTAAATCCGCCCTTTATCATGAAGCAAATGGCTTTGATGGTTCCTTTTTCGCACACATGGAAGAAATAGATTTATGTTGGCGCTTACAACATAACGGATATCAAATTTGGGTTGAACCAAGCAGTACGGTTTATCATTTAGGAGGAGGAACACTTTCCTATGAGTCGAACACCAAAGTATTCCTGAATTTTCGGAACAACCTGTATATGTTGGCTAAGAATGAATCAGGTTTTTGGCCGGGTAAAATTTTCATTCGAATGGTATGGGATGGACTCGCAGGAGTTCAATTTTTACTCAAAGGAAAGGTTGCCTTATTATACCAAGTATTAAAAGCTCATGGTGCTTTCTACGTCGCTCTACCAAAATTGATCTCCCAACGACCAAGCAAAAAGAATACGGCGCTGGATCGATATAAAGGCAACATTGTAATCGAGTATTTCTTAAAGAAAAAAAATAAGTATTCAGACCTAAACGCATGAAAGAGAAGCTATTTGGATTTGTATTTTTAATCCCCATTTTATTAAGTGCTCAAGTCAATGAGTTAAAAAAAGCTAGCGATCGAGCACATTCCCTGCTCAATCCACTACGAAACGTTGACCCAAACCTTCTTAGTTATGTTAATCCTTTTATTGGAACGGGCGGACATGGGCACACATTTCCTGGGGCTACCGTACCGTTCGGAATGGTGCAATTGAGTCCAGACACACGCATGGAAGGTTGGGATGGTTGCGGAGGATATCACTATTCTGACTCCATTATTCACGGATTTAGCCATACACACCTTAGTGGAACTGGTGTTCCAGATTATGCCGACTTATTGATCACACCGGTTTGCGGCAACTATCCATCCATACCTTCATACAAAGCCGGAGGAAATTATGGGTCTGCATTCAACCATACACGGGAAAAGGCCAGCCCTGGAAATTATAGCGTAACGCTGCTCAATGGTAATATTGATGTCGAATTAACAGCTACCCAACGCACAGGTATTCATAAATACACCTTCAACGGTAAAGGGAAACGCTTCATTGTCTTGGATTTAGATTATCGCGATAAGGTGTTAGATGCAGGCTTTACAATCCATGGAAACCAAGAGCTTACTGGGTATCGTAAGTCCGAAGGCTGGGCAAAAACTCAGTACTTCTATTTCGCGTTAAAATCCTCTGTTCCTTTCAGTAATTCTGAATTGATTTCATCAGGTGGACAGCACCGAGTAGTGTTATATTTTGGGAAGAAAGTAGATGAAATTGAACTCAGGGTTGGTATTTCTGCCGTTGATGAAGCGGGTGCAACACAGAATTTAAGGCATGAAACCGAGGGACTTCTTTTTGACAAACTCTCTACGAATGCAAGCAATTCCTGGCAAATTGAATTATCAAAAATCCAAGTAGAGTCAAATGATTTAACAGAAAAAACTATATTCTATACGGCACTTTATCACACCATGATGGCTCCGAATATCTTTTCCGACGTGGATGGTCGATACCGCGGAAGGGACTTTCAAATACATACGATTGATAAGAAAATACCTCAATATACGGTCTTCTCGTTGTGGGATACGTATCGCGCTACCCACCCCCTGTTCACCATCATTGATCAAAAACGCACCAATGCCTTTATTCATACGTTTCTAAGACAATTCAGAGAGGGAAAAGATTTACCGGTATGGGAATTAGCCGGAAATGAAACGGAGTGTATGATTGGTTTTCACAGTGCCTCAGTGATTTCAGATGCCTATGTAAAAGGAATCAGGGAGTATTCAGCGGAAGACGCGTTAAGTGCAATGGTTTACACCTCAAATCTGAATGAATTTGGAAAGACCTTATTTCGAGATTATGGACTAATCTCGTCAGATTGGGAATCTGAATCGGTTTCAAAATCGCTTGAATATGCCTACGACCATTGGTGTATTGCCCAGATGGCACGTGCTATGAACAACCAAGAACTGGCCGATAAACACGATCAATTCGGGTTGAATTTTATCAATCATTTTGACCCAAAAACGAAATTTATGCGAGCCCGACGCGGCGCCCAATGGGTATCCCCCTTTGATCCTACAGAGGTGAATTTTAATTACACGGAAGCTAATAGTTGGCAATATTCGCTGTATGCCCCACATCAGCCTCAAATCCTCACTCAGCTTCTAGGGGGAACGAACGAACTTTCCAACTGGTTAGATAACTTATTTTCGACAACCAGTAGCCTTTCAGGACGGGAACAAGCCGATATTACCGGGTTAATAGGTCAGTACGCGCACGGAAATGAACCTTCGCATCACATGGCCTACTTGTATAATTACTCAGCAACCCCATGGAAAACATCCGTTATGGTAGATTCCATTCAACGATCGATGTATCACAACGCACCAGATGGCTTAGCCGGAAATGAAGATTGTGGACAAATGAGTGCATGGTATGTACTTTCGGCACTGGGGTTTTATCCCATTGCACCAGGAAGTACACGCTATGAAATTGGACATCCCCTATTCGACAAGGTCAGCATTCGTTTGGAAAACGGTAAAACCTTGGCCATCAATCGGCTTGGAGGGACGGGAAAATACATTGGAGCCGTTCGTTTTAATGGCAATAAAATCAACTACATTGATCACTCCCAGCTCATGCAAGGGGGAGTACTTGAATTTGAAATGCAAGATGAACCCAATACTGGGTTAAAATTAATGGATATATCGATGAATTTCCCAAGAGCATTTATCCCTGTACCGTTCATTAGTACGCCAAATAGAATTTTCAATGATTCCATTCAAATTGAAATGGGTATGGTTAGTTTAATTGGTCTAAACCAAGGAATTGAATACGCCATTGAAGAAAACCAACTCATGAGTAAATGGCAGGTATACACCATACCGTTTACATTGAATAAATCCTCCAAAGTGCATGTGCGTGGTTATAATAAAAATGAAAACACACTGACGTATTCTACCATTCTGAGTTCAACGTTCACGAAAACGGATGCCAATAGTAAACTCGAACTGCAAACCGCCTATGCCCCTTCTTATGCTGCTGCTGGACCAAGTACATTAATCGATAAGATCCGAGGCAGTAACGACTTTAGAACGGGGGATTGGCAAGGATTTCAGGGGAAGGATGTAGTTGCTGTAGTTTCTTTCACCGAACCAAGAGACATACAATCCATCGGTATTTCGTACTTAAGGGATCTACGTTCATGGATTTTTGACCCGAGTAGCATTCTCATAGAAATTTCAACGGATGGAAAAACCTTTACCCAAGCGGCTGACTTCGCGTTAAAAAAGCCAAACAAAGAAACTGAGGAAAAATCCTTGGGTAATTTAGCGAAAAAGGTTGCATTTAAACAGGTAAAAGCCATTCGTTACACCATTAAAAATCAAGGTGTTTGTCCAGAATGGCACCTTGGTGCTGGAAATCCAACGTGGATTTTTTTGGATGAATTAATCTTTGACTAAATTTATGCAATGAAATCATTCTACTTACTGCTCTTTACCTTGTTTTTTAGTGCTCAAGTAAATGCACAGCTAGACACCTTATTCTGGTTCGTAGCCCCTGAGGTAGCCCAAAACCACGGCGATCGCCCCATAGTATTTCGTTTTGCCACGCTTGCTACCCCTGCAACGATTACCATTTCGCAGCCCGCCAATCCAGGTTTCCCTACCCAAGTGATAAACCTTGGCGCGAACGCTGCCCAAACCTTGGACCTCACACCATGGATTGATATCATTGAGAATAAACCCGCCAATTCCATCTTGAATTACGGTTTTAAAATTCATGCAACGGCTCCCATCATGGCATATTACGAAGTAGTGACTTCCTGCAATTGCAATCCCGATATCTTCGCCTTGAAGGGGAAAAATGCCTTGGGTACGAGCTTCATCATTACCGCACAGACCTTTCTCAATAACGCCAATTACGCCCGATCAGGGTTTGACATTGTAGCCACACAAAACAATACCAGCATTACGATAATCCCCTCGAGTGACATCATCGGTCATCCAGCCGGAGTTCCGTTTACCATTGTGCTGAACCAAGGGGAAACCTTTAGTGCAGAGGCGGTGAACATCGCGGGTTCTTTACATTTATCCGGATCCACCATTCTTTCTACCAAACCGATCGCCGTAACCATCAAAGACGATTCCATGTCCGGGGCACCTTATGGGGGATGTGCCGATTTGATGGGCGACCAAACGATACCTGTTCCCTTAACGGGGAAAGACTATATAACACTGAAAGGGTATCTCAACGGTCCAGACAAGGTTTATGTGGTCGCCACACAAAACAATACCCAGGTTTCGATCGATGGCGTAAACGTTGCCACCTTAAATGCAACCAATTTATACGTGCATACCCAATCTAACCCTTCGGCGTTCATTCAAGCGGACAAACCCGTTTACATCCTGCATACCACCGGATTCGGTTGTGAAGTTGGTGGAGCGGTAGTTCCTCCCATCGTTTGTACAGGATCTAATACCGTAGCCTTTGTTCGATCTACGAGCGAGTTTTTTGCCATGAACATACTCGTTCCGGCTGGAGGAGAAAATTCCTTTTTACTCAACGGTTCTGTAGCCAACGTAGGACCCGGTATTTTTCAGCCCGTTCCGGGTACGGGAAATTCTTGGATGTATGCCCAATTGGATGGTAGTGCGTTTATTGGCGTTCAGGCAGCCAGTCGTTTGGAAAACCCAAACTCGAAATTTCACCTTGGAATCATACATGGTGGATCATCCTCGGGATGTCGTTACGGTTATTTCTCTGATTTTTCAGCCTATAAATACGAAATCGACGCCTCCAATGATTTACTGTGCAGTGGAGATACCTTACAATTAAGCACCGATTCCCTCCCTGGAGCCACCTATAATTGGACTGGGCCACTGGGAATAAACACTAATGGAGCGAGTTTAACCTTGTATGGGGTGGTACCCGCGCAATCGGGAAATTATATTGTTTCTGGGTTTAATCCAGGAGCGTGTGAATTGATACCGGATACGGTTTCCATCACCATTATTTCAACGCCTAGCCTCCCTCCGATTACTAGTAATAGTCCACTCTGCTTGGGAGATACCTTAGAGGCAACAACCTCGCTCAACGGAGCCTTAACCTTTACGTGGGATTTTAATGGCGGCTTGGTAGTGCAAAATGATTCCATCACGGTAACCAACCTCACCCCAGGCACCTATCCCATATCCCTGTATTCCAACTTAGGAGCCTGTATTTCGCCCACCACATATGATACACTTACCGTATTCGCAACCCCCGATGTCCAATTCACGGGCGTTCAAGAAGTATGCGGCGACCAAATAAGCTTTATTACCCCGAACTACACAACCGATCCGAACGACCCCCTTGCAACTTTTGAATGGTTCAATGCCAACGGATCCGTCGGAACCGGCGACAGCCTACCTAACGTTACCTCCCCGAGCGGCGCTTATGCCACCTTGAATTATTGGGTGACCCTCACCACCAACAACGGTTGTACGGTATCCGATACCTTTTCCATTACCTACCAGCCTTATCCTATCGCTCCCTTAACCGTGAGTACTCCGTGCGACGGTGAAACGGCACAGTTCGCTTCACAACTATCCTGGAACAGTACGCCTCCGCCCAATACTAATTGTGTTTATAGCCTTGAATTTGGCGACGGTCAAAACGCAAGTGCCGCCAATGCTTCGCATGTGTACGATACCACGGGGAACTACACGGCCGTACTCACAGTGACAAGTCCTTGGGGCTGCACTACCAGCGATACGGCAACGGTTACCATTACCGCAGTTCCTGGGGTCAATCCATATGTCGAAGCCACCTGCGGTCAACTGGGCATTTTCAGCGTACAATTGGTATTGGACAATTACACCTATGATGCCCTGACGTGGAATATCCCCGGTGTTGGCGTGTTCAATGCCACCAACTTTGAGCATACTTTTGTCAATCCGGGCGATTACATTGCAAGTGTAGTGCTTGAGGGAAGCAACAACTGCGATTACACCACTAATATACCGTTTACGATCTTGCCTTCGGTCACGCTGGAAAACCTCACCATACCGAATGTTATTACGCCCAACGGAGACCAAAACAACGACGAGTTGCTGCTAGACAACCTCTTTATCAATTGCACGAATTACGACTTGTTGATTTTAAACCGCTGGGGCCATGTCGTGTACGAAGGGACTAACACGAGCACTCCGTTTAGCGGAATGGACGCGAGTGGAAAGGACTTAGAGGCGGGTGTATACTTTTACAAGCTCACCACCAACGACAACAAGGTGGTTCATGGTCATATCACCGTGATACGGTAAGGAGCTTATACGTATTATTCGCCGCATTTTTGCGGACATTAACGCATTTGTGCCGCCGCTGCCAAACACGGAGTTCGCTTATTCAGCGATGCTGAAGAAACATGGATTCAACCGGTATTGGATGCTTGGACCTGCAAAATGATGTGCCGTTACAAACAAGAGCGCGCCAATGTTGGAAAAATGGTAAAATCATAGGATAGTCCAAGGAATGTTCTCCTTGCTTCTGGTTATTTCACCAAGGAAATCGAAATTCCTGCAGCACTATAAAAAGCACTCATACTCTTTGGATTCAAGAGCCCTTGGGTGGCGTTAATAACAGCCTCCATTTTTGGGACGTATTGCCATGGAATATAGTTAATCTTAAGAAAAACACCCCACTTGTATTGTTCTTTAAACACCCATTGACACCCTATTTTTATTCCGGTA
>JBJTWL010000076.1:0-5999 GCA_046081745.1 Flavobacteriales bacterium
AAATGATTCCAAGACTTAATTTTTTTGTAGGCCCGATCTTCGGCGATAATCATCGTTTCTTTAGGGAAAGAGCATAAGGTTTCTTTATGACAATGATCTGAAAATGGATGAGAAACAAAAATCACCAAGGGCTTATCCTTATGAAAATTAAATGGCCCATACGTCTGCGCTCGCTGCTGTAAAGAAAACCATGGATATCCATCCACTTGTTGATTGGTAAACCACGGATCAATCACCAAAGAAAAATCGGCAGTTTCAATCAACCAAGAGCTATCGTCCGTAAGTTTGGTAAACTTCATTAATTCATAAACAGCCGAATGGCTTGACCTAATTTAGATCTAATTTCGGTTCTATCGATAATGAAATCCAAGAAACCGTGCTCCAAAAGGAACTCAGAAGTTTGGAAGCCGTCAGGTAAATCCCGACCAATTGTTTCTCTTACTACCCGCGGACCTGCAAAAGCAATTAAGGCTCCCGGCTCGGCAATATTAATATCCCCAAGCATCGCAAATGAAGCCGTGACACCACCTGTAGTTGGATCAGTTAAGTATGAGATATACGGTAATTTTTCTTCAGAAAGCAAACCGAGATTTCCAGAAACTTTGGCCATTTGCATTAATGAATATCCCGCTTCCATCATACGGGCACCACCCGATTTAGAGATGATCATAAATGGAGCTTTGAGGTCAATGGCTTTCATGATTGCCCTGGATATCTTTTCCCCCATTACACTACCCATCGAACCGCCAATAAATCCAAAATCCATGGCCGCGATTACCAAGTTTTGCCCATCAAGAGTTCCATATGCGGAACGTAATGCATCTTTCAATCCGGTCGCTTTTTGGGTGCTTTTTACACGGTCCGTGTATTTCTTGGTGTCTTGAAATTCCAGTGGATCCCCGGAAATCATATCCCGATCTAACTCTGTATATTTTCCATCATCAAAGATCATCTGAAAATATGATTCTGCATCAATACGTTCATGATGGGAACACCGTTCACACACGAAGTTTTTCTTTGCTAGATCATCTGTGATATACAGGGTTTTACAATTGGAGCATTTCGTCCAATAGCCATCTGGAGTTTCCTTTTTTTCCTCCGTTTTGGTGGTAATTCCCTCTTTTTTTCTTTTAAACCAACTCATATTAAGGTATTCAAGTTATTTAGATCTGAAAATGATTGTTCAAGGCGTTTTATAAAGGTTAATTCACCATCGCGCAGCCATTTTCTTGGATCATAGTATTTTTTATTTGGCTTATCATCACCCTCTGGATTTCCAATTTGGGTTTTTAAGTATTCCACGTTGTTCACTACATAATCCCTAACCCCTTCGGTAAAAGCAAATTGCAAATCAGTATCAATATTCATTTTAACAACGCCGTAACCGATGGCTTCACGAATTTCTTCTAATGTAGAACCCGATCCTCCGTGAAACACAAAATCTACTGGATTTACCCCGGTATGGAATTTAGCTTGGATATAATCTTGTGAGTTTTTTAAAATGATGGGTCTCAACACTACATTACCAGGCTTATAAACTCCGTGGACATTTCCAAAGGCCGCAGCGATGGTAAAACGAGGAGAAACTTTCATTAATTCTTCGTAAGCATATGCAACTTCTTCCGGCTGTGTATACAATTTCGAACTATCCACCCCAGTATTATCCACACCATCTTCTTCCCCTCCCGTAATCCCCAACTCGATTTCCAAGGTCATTCCCATTTTTGACATCCTGGCAAGGTATTTTTTACATAATTCGATGTTTTCATGAATCGGTTCTTCCGAAAGATCGATCATATGGGAACTGTATAATGGTTTACCCGTTTGCTCAAAAAATACTTCACCCGCATCCAATAGGCCATCAATCCATGGTAAGAGGTTTTTAGCGCAATGGTCTGTATGCAAGATAACGGTTGCTCCATATGCCTCAGCTACTTCATGAACATGCTTTGCTCCAGAAATACCTCCTAAAATCGCTGCTTTCTCGTTTGCATTTGACAACCCTTTTCCTGCAAAATACTGTGATCCCCCGTTAGAAAACTGAAGGATTGCTGGCGCATTCAATTTGGCAGCCGCTTCAATAACCGCATTGACGGTAGAGGAACTGGTAACATTAACGGCTGGAAGCGCAAATCCCTTTTCTTTCGCTAACGCAAAAATGACTTGAACTTGGTCGCCGGTTGCGACCCCCGGTTTTATATGTGCATTCATGGTTCTGTTTGGTTGTTGATGGAGTACAAAGGTAAAAATAATGTGAAAATAACATGCAAGGCAATAATATCCGCGACTCCTCGTTTTGGATAAAAAAATAGCCTATGACTCAAAAGTACAAAAACGTAAAACGTGTTATCAACTCCAATCGCTTAGCGCAAGCACCTGAAAGCGTTATCACGTTCTTGCTGAACTACAGCAAATCCTTGGAGCAAAACAAAACGAAACTGAAGTTTCCTTTGATACACAAAAACTAAATTAAGGCCGGATATCCGGCCTTTTTCTTTTATAATTTGCCGTATTTTTACCCCATGAGAATACTAGCTTTCACAGGGGCCCTTCTTTGTTTTTGCGTGAGTCAAGCCCAAACGCTTTGCCCTATTCTTCCCAAACCAGTAACCTATGTGGATGGAGGTGTCAATAAAACAAGTCTCCGCTTGGATACCTTGCGTTTTATTACACAAAATCTTCCAGTGCCAATTTCAAATGTTCTTCCTGATATCGCTAAATTATATCTTCCCGATCCCGCCACGGTTGAACTAAATCCAAGCAAGGGATTTATCACTTTCCAACATCTCAGTGGAGGCTATCCGGAGTCGTATGCTATCAATGTTAACCTAGATCAAATTAGGATAACCTATACGAGCGAGGCATCTTGTTTCAATGCGTTACAATCTCTTTTTCAACTGATTACAATTAGTAAAGAAGATCAACTATTAAACCTTCCTGTGTGTTTTGTTAAAGACTACCCGTCGTTCAGGTGGAGGGGATTACATCTGGATGTTTCACGCCACTTTTTCAATGTGGAAGAGGTAAAAAAATACCTCGATCTCATGTCGATGTATAAATTCAATGTGTTTCATTGGCACTTAACCGACGATCAAGGATGGCGAATTGAAATTAAACGGTATCCGAAGTTAACAGATATTGGTGCGTGGCGGGATAGCACCATAGAAAATCATTATTCCACCTTTCCAAGAACATGGAATACCACTCGATATGGCGGATATTATACGCAACAACAAATTAAAGAAATCGTAGCCTACGCCGCAGCACGTCAAATTACCGTGGTTCCTGAAATCGAAATGCCGGGACATGCGCGAGCCGCCCTAGCCGCTTATCCTGAATACTCATGTACTGGCGGACAACAATCAGTTCCCGGTGTTTGGGGAGTATTTGACGATGTGTTCTGTACCAAGGACAGCACCCTCCTATTTTTACAAAATATCCTTGATGAAGTAATGCAATTATTTCCAAGTCAATATATCCATGTAGGAGGCGACGAAGTACCTAAAACTCGTTGGAAACAATGTCCAAAATGCCAATCTACTATTAAATCCTTGGCCTTGGCGGACGAACATGAACTTCAAAGCTATTTTATCGGTCAAATGGATCAATACCTTCAAGCACACAAACACAAATTAATTGGATGGGATGAAATTCTTGAAGGTGGCCTTACCTCGGGTGCTGCTGTTATGTCGTGGCGAGGAACAGAAGGTGGAATCACAGCCGCCAAACAAGGTCATTTTGTAGTTATGAGTCCCGGGTCTCATTGTTATTTCGACCATTACCAAGGTAAATCGGTATCAGAACCCTTAGCCATTGGGGGGTACACGCCCCTTGAAAAAGTGTATGAATTCAATCCGATCCCGGAAGGGCTGAAAGATCAAGAGGCACAGTACATCCTTGGAGGCCAAGCAAACCTTTGGACCGAGTATATCCCGAACTTCGACCAACTTACCTATATGACCTATCCACGAGCCATAGCCTTGAGTCAGGTACTTTGGGGCGGTACAAAAGCACCATATAAATCCTTTGAGGGTGCGCTTAAAACATATCACATCCCAAGACTTACGGGTTCCACATTAAATACGAATGTTTCGCTTAGTTTTATGAAACCGAGCTACAAATTCAATCGAACATCGGAAGGAATATCCCTTGGATTTGAATTCAAAGACACCAGTGAATCCGTGGTAGTGAATTCAAATGATGGGCATAACGGTGTTTGGATGGACCGAAATAAAACGATAGGCTTTGAGCGTACCTCAAAAAATACATCAGAACATAAATTGACATTTTTCTCTCCCTGTTGTGCCGATTCGCTAACCCTAATATGCCATCAAGGACTTGGCGCAAAAATCACGTATATAACTCCACCCAACCAGCGTTACAATTCCGGGGATTTAACCTTAGTGGATGGACAATTTGGAGCACATCCTTGGAGAGGCTATCAATGGGTTGGTTTTGATACCAATACCATTGAAATCAAGATAGATTTAAATCAAAAACGAAAAATAAAAGGCCTCGAACTTGGGTGTTTATATGAACCTTCCTCATGGATTCATCTTCCGCTAAACATGAAAATAACGACCGATAGCGGCAGAAGCAAATCCGTGAAAATTGCCTCTGAACGAACAACCATTAAATTCCGAAATAAAACACAAATCCTTCAACTAGAAATTACTGGACCGAAATCAATCCCACCAGGCTTCCACGGTGAAGGCAATGCCCCATGGATTTTTGTGGATGAGTTCATCATAAGGTAAAAATTTGTACCTTCAGTAGAAAGATTTAAGATGTCAAGTAGGAGAAAATTCATTCAACAATCCGCCGCATTAGCTGGTGGAGTGTTAGCTTCTGGTCTTCTGGATCCATGGGCGCACGCAGCAAACCATATTCCGTCACTGGATTATTCAGCAATTCCTGATTTGGAAGAAGACGATTTTTGGGCATGGGTTAGGTCTTGTTACACCACCTCTTCCAACATCATCAACCTCAATAACGGTGGCGTAAGCCCTCAACCGAAGCAAGTGCAAGATGTGCATATCAAATACTATCAGTGGTGCAATGAAGCGCCCACCTATTACATGTGGCGAAGCCTTGACGAAGGAAGAGAACCGCTTCGTCGAAAACTAGCGAAATTTTGCGGAACCGATTCCGAAGAAATCAGCATTAATCGAAATGCAACCGAAGCATTGAACACGGTTATTTTTGGTTTAGATTTAAAAGAAGGCGACGAGGTCGTGGTGGGAAAATACGACTATCCGAACATGCGAAATGCCTGGAAACAGCGGGAGAAACGGGATAAAATCGCATTGAAATGGGTGGAACTAAATATGCCTACCACTGATGACGAATACATTTATCAAACTTACGCCGCTGCGATAACCCCCAAAACCAAAATAGTTTACTTGACGCATCTCATTAACTGGACGGGACAAATCATTCCTGTTTCAGTAATCAAGAAAATATCGGATTTAGCCCACAAAAATGGTGCTGAAGTTATTGTGGATGGCGCCCATACCCTAGCTCATACGGTGTACGAAATCCCTGAACTCGGTTGCGACTACTACGGAACGAGTCTTCACAAATGGATGTGTGCTCCATTTGGTAGCGGGTTGATGTATATCAAAAAAGATAAAATCAAAAAGGTTTGGTCCCTGCTGTCAAACGATCAGCCCGACGGCGATAATATTCGCAAGTTTGAGTCGCTGGGAACCCGATCCTTTGCCGCTGAAATGGCTATCGGAAGCGCCATCGATTTTCACAATGCCATAGGTTCAGAACGCAAAGAAAAAAGGCTTTTTGCACTAAAAAAGTACTGGACCGATCAAGTGAAAAACCTCCCCGGTGTGGTATTTTATTCACCGCTAGAAAAAAACTACTCGTGCGGAATTGCAAACATTGGTATTCAAGGTATGAAGGGTTCAGAAATCGAAGCAGCGCTGTTTAAAAATCGGAAAGTGCATACCGTTGCCATAGAATATGAAAAAGTCAATGGAATTCGC
>JBJTWL010000077.1:0-6077 GCA_046081745.1 Flavobacteriales bacterium
CGTCGAATGAAGTTACCTCTTCACCATTTACCTTTGTAATCAAATCGCCTGAATGCACATCGTACTTCGCGAGATACGGATGAATGGCCATCCCTTGATTTAATTTTGATGTGGTCAAGGTAACGCCTCCCCAATACCATGCTATAGCCCCATAAATAATAAACCCAGCAATTAAATTAACGCTTACCCCGCCAATCATAATAATCAGTCGCTGCCACGGTTTTTTAGATCTAAACTCATAGGGTTTCGCCGGTTGTGCCATTTGCTCTTTATCCATTGACTCATCGATCATCCCCGCAATTTTCACATACCCTCCCAGTGGTAACCACCCAATACCCCATTCCGTTTTATCACTTCCATCTTCCCAATCCTTTGGCGTTTCTTTTGTAAACCATGAAAACCGTTTAGTGCCGTTGACTTTTCTGTACCTGAAAATTGAAACCCAGGGGTTGAAAAACAAGTAAAACTTCTCGACTTTTGTTTTAAATAAACGGGCTGGAATAAAATGACCAAATTCATGTATGGTAACTAAAAATGCCAAGGAAGCAATTAATTGGGCCGCCTTAATTAAGATCTCTTGAATATCCATGTAGTAAAAATATGTGATACAAAGATAACAAGGAATAATGGGTTCTGGGTGTTAATGTTTACAAACACGGATCTTTTTAAGCCGATTCCGTTAAAATTGATGGATTGTTTTAAGAACTGCATTCGTTTCCTTAATTTCGTTGACGAAGAAAAACTCATGTCTAACAGCCTTGTCATAATTCCAACGTACAACGAACGCGAAAACGTGCAACTAATGACAGATGCCCTTATGGCCTTGGAAGAGTCCTTCGATATTCTCTTTGTTGATGACAATTCACCGGATGGCACTGCAGCCATCATTGACTTATTAATTGAAGCGCATCCTGGTCGGGTACACGTTATTCACCGTGCTGGAAAATTAGGGTTGGGAACCGCATACATTGTTGGTTTTAAGTGGGCACTTGCGAAAGATTATTCCTTTATTTTCGAAATGGATTGCGATTTTTCTCACGATCCATTGGATTTAATCCGACTAAAGAAAGCATGCCTAAATGGCGCAGAACTGGCCATTGGTTCTCGGTACTGCCAAGGTGGAAAGATTGAGAATTGGCCTTTCAGTCGGTGGTTATTGTCGTATTTCGCCAACTTATACGTGCGTTTGGTCTTGTGGATTGGTGTTCATGACTCCACCGCCGGATTCAAATGTTATACCAACAAAGCACTTGGAGCAATTAACTTAGATATTATTGATTTTAAAGGATACGCTTTTCAAATATGTATGAAGTATGCCGTTCGGAAACATCGTCATACCATAACAGAGGTCCCAATAACCTTTAAAGATCGCTTGTATGGAGAATCTAAAATGAGTTCTGGAATTTTTAAAGAAGCTTTAATTGGAGTTTGGAAAATTAGAACCATGAAATTATGAGTCGGATAATTCTAAGGAATGCACAGATTGTTAACGAAGGACACCGTTTTTATGCTGATGTAAGCATTCAAGGAGCATATATCGAGGCTATTGATGGTCAAATTGATCGCCCCTATGCTCAAGAAATTGATCTAAATGGAAACTTATTGATTCCAGGATGTATTGATGATCAAGTACACTTTAGAGAACCGGGTCTTACCCACAAGGCTACTATTTATTCTGAATCGCGTGCCGCCATTGCTGGAGGAATCACTTCTTTCATGGAAATGCCTAACACCGTTCCTAATGCATTAACTCAACAGCTTTTGGAGGATAAATATGCCATAGCTGCCGACTCGTCTATGGGTAATTATTCCTTTTTTATGGGGGTATCAAACGACAATTACGATGAGGTTATGCGAACCCATTCAGAAATGGTTTGCGGCATTAAAATATTTATGGGGTCTTCCACAGGCAACATGTTGGTAGATAACTACCAGACCTTAGAGCGCGTTTTTGCAAATTCTCCGACCTTAATAGCCACCCATTGTGAAGATGAGAACACCATAAAAAGCAATCTTGAAAAAGCAAAAGAAACCTATGGGTTGGAAATACCCGTTGAAATGCACCCCTTAATTCGCAGTGAAGAAGCCTGCTACCTTTCTTCATCTTTTGCTGTTGAACTTGCAAAAAAAACGGGCGCCCGTTTACACATACTACATATTTCAACGGCAAAGGAAACAACGTTGTTCGCGAAAGATCTTCCGTTAAAAGAAAAGAAAATCACTGCAGAAGCCTGCGTTCATCACTTGTGGTTTAGCGATGAAGATTACAAAACAAAAGGAAATTTGATTAAATGGAATCCTGCCGTAAAAACTCAAGAAGATCGGGCCGCCATTTGGACTGCACTTCTAGATAATAGAATCGACGTAATTGCAACGGACCATGCTCCCCACACCGTGTTTGAGAAAGAACAAGATTACTTGAATGCCCCATCGGGAGGGCCATTGGTTCAACATGCATTATTAGCCATGCTGGAAAAATCAAAACAAGGCATGATCTCCATAGAGCGAATTGTTGAAAAGATGGCTCATGCCCCAGCTGATTTATTTCGTATTAATCGGCGTGGCTACATTAAAGAAGGGTACTTTGCTGATTTGGTAGAAATTAGCTCGAACCACATAACCCATGTTAATCGAGGCAACATATTATATAAATGTGGTTGGTCCCCCTTTGAGGGCGTAACGTTTAATCATGAAATTCGTCGAACATTTGTAAATGGCTGTTTAGTTTTTGAAGGCGGGAAAATCATTGAAGGAAGCCATGGAAAACGCCTTTTATTTGATCGATTATGATACGCGTTATTGGGATTTTGTGTCTTTTCTTGGTGGTTGCTTGTCAGTCTAAAAGCAATGAAATCCGTGTAATTAAGGAAGATAAAATGATCGCAATTATGGCTGATGTTTACGTGTTGGAGATGCATTACCAAAAAAACTACGGATCCCCCATATCCTATAAAAAACACCTCGATCAGGCATTACAAAAGCTCTTCAAATCACATGGTGTAAACCGAGCGTCTTATGAAAAAAGCTTTACGTATTATGCATCAAAACATGCACAATTTATTAACATGAATGAGGAAGTCATCCAACGCTACAACACCGAATTACTCCAAAAATAAATCGTGATCTTCCTGTAATTTCAGTGCTTCAAGCAGTTGAACCAGTGACAATAATAATTGCTGTTTTTTTACTCCCACATCCGTTTGTTTCTTCACATACTCTTTCAAAATAAGTTCTGATTCCAATAATTGATGTTCCTGAAACGGACCTTCCATCTGTTCAATTAAGGTTAAACACTCCAAGGTACCCATGTAATCAAGTTGCACAGCCAACCGAATAAAGTATTCTAATTCAGTACTAAAATCCAGGCGTGTATTCCAAAGAACATTTACAATTTGGGCATTAACCTCCGTGAATTCAGGCATGGACAGCAACTTAATCCACGCTTCTTTTGCTCCTTTAATAGTAATAGACGAAAGTAATTCATAAAGTGCTTTTTTTTGCGGCGCTTCTACCTGAGATAAATAACAGCGAAAAAGATCGGGCAACTGCGTTAGTTTACCTTTTTCCTCCATTAATTCAACCCCATTTAATACCGTAGTTAAGTCCGCGGATTGAAGCATTTCAAGTGGGGTGAGTTTACGTGTTGACATAAGGATGAATTAAATTAGTTAACTGAATAAATGATGCTACAGTGAGTTGCTCGGGGCGTTGAGAATCAAACTCCTCCGTTAATATAACATTCGGAAAAACCGCTCTAATAGAGTTTCGTAAGGTTTTGCGTCGTTGATTAAATGCCGCCTTTACTACCTTAATAAATAGCTTCTCATCGCAGCCTAAATCGATTCGGTTATTTCGTACACACCGTATTACTCCCGATTTTACTTTAGGCGGCGGGAAAAATGACCCCGGTTCTACCGTAAATAAATAACTTATATCATAATACGCCTGCATCAAGACACTTAATATGCCGTATTCTTTACTTCCTGGGGGCTCAGCAATGCGACGCGCAACCTCTTTTTGAAACATGCCAACAATGAGTGGAATACGATGCTTTGATTCCAGGCATTTAAATAAGATTTGAGAAGAAATATTATACGGAAAATTACCGACCACACAAAATTGCTCCTCCTGAAAATATGTACTAAAATTAGCCTCTAAAAAATCTTGATTATATACTTTATTGAATTCAGGATGCGCTTTTTTAAGATATAGGATGGATTCTAAATCCACTTCGAATGCGCAAAAATCAATATCGGTGCGCTGTAAGAAAAAATCTGTAATTGCACCCTTACCCGGCCCTATTTCTACCACCTTCATAGGCGTTTCAAAAACAGGTAAGGCCTGCGTGATTTTCTCACAGATGGCGGTATTTATTAAAAAATGCTGCCCAAGGTGTTTTTTAGCTTTTACATTCATGCGATAAGCTCATCGATTAAATCCATGGTAGTTCTAAACGCAACAAATTTTCCGTCGTAGCGCGTTGTATGTTCCCGCTGTAACGCAGGGGCATGTACAGCAATATACTGATCAAAATCCGCTTTGCTAACGGCCCAATAAAGAACAGAAAATGTACATTCCCCAACTTCATTGCCATGTACCTTTGATAGCACACACTTGATAAAACACTTGGTTTGAAGCACCGCTGGAATATGAACATTTTGCATCCATTGAACCCAATCAGATTCTATTGATGGGTCTACACTAACCGTAACGTTATATAACATACTTAAGGATTCAATTTAAAACAATGATATGGATTAGTAAACGAAAACTCTTCGCCCCATTTCCCACGAAATACCACGGCCAATTTTAATCCCCCACTAAACGTATATACCTGTTGTAAGGATTGATCAAAATTAAAATCCCAGATGTTGAACGGTATTTTATTAGACCCCGAAAACGCTTTGCCGGGCAAAACAATGATTCTCGCCCCCTTTTTCAATTTGCATGTTTGCGTAGTTCCCGTCCGAATCAACCCGGTGTAAACGGGTGAATTTACCTGTTCATCAAAGACTATAAAAAGCACGTCATAGGCGGAAACATTTTTACATTTCACCGTTGCCACTCCTTTAAATTCTTGAAGCGGTACAGTACCATCAAGAACAGTTGAGGTCGTCGTATCGCTTAGCTGGTTTGGATTGTAATAAAAATCGTTTAATCCTTTGGTTAACGTAGTGTATAACACTTCGGCTTGATGGTTCACAAAGGCCTGCCTGATTTGATAATTAACGCCGCCCGAACTTGTGTTGAATGAAACAGTTGAACGAATTGGCTTTTCACTTCGTAAGGTAGTATCAATAAAAATCCGTTCCTTGGGTGTAAAATATACTAATGAGGAATTCGGTGGTAGCGGTGACCAAATATCGTCGTCGGAAAAAACCCATTTAAACAGCAATAACCCCAAAAGAACAATTCCTGCTCCCATTAAAATGCGAAGCACGGCGGGCCTACTCCGTTTAGCCCTTTTTGGTTCTTTCTTTTGTATGTTTAATTGCCCTCTTTGAAATCCTTCCCAAGCCTCATTCACTGACTGTTTCACAGCCTCTGGCGCATCGATTGACCTTAACTTAGACAGAATAAAGCCAGCGGAGGTCGAGGTAGAATTCGCATGATTAATTAAACTCAAGGATTGTTCAAACATTTGGATCCGCAAAACCTCCCACTCTTTTGGAAAAGCTTGATAAGCCATGATTTTTTCTGCACTAAAAAAAGCATGTAATACTTGGTTGAATGAATCGTTTGACGATACAGATAACCGTAGTTCTTCTTCGTTTTGGCGCGTAACTTGATTTGAAACAACCGGCATTGTAGCTTTAATTCCATTGGAATCTATGACACAAAAATAACTCATGAAATCCGATAAGCTTTCCCAAAAATCGTCTTCACGTGCTTCAAATACAGGAATAAAATGATTCGTGTAGCTTTTAAAATCAGACAACATTGCATGGTTCAAGAGCTGGGTTGAATCGTTGAATCGGGTTAATTCTTTTCCTTGAAAAAAGGAAAGTAAGGTCCGGTTTGACTCAATCCATGCATTAAACAGTTCCGTTTGATCAGTTTGAATCTGCTCAAATTCA
>JBJTWL010000078.1:0-11047 GCA_046081745.1 Flavobacteriales bacterium
TGCTCGGGGACGCCGCAAACCGGCGGTGACGCAGGAGCTTCTATCAACGATCAACACCAGTGGCTCGATTCTATTGAACTACATCGGCCACGGCAATCCCCGCGTGTGGGCCCACGAGCAGATCTTCGTGCGTGAGACAACTCCAGGCGACATGTTGAACGTAACAAAGCCGTTCTTCCTCACCGCCGCTACATGCGACTTTGCCCGCTATGACATGACCGATCTGCAGTCGGGTGCCGAAGAGCTCCTGCTAAAGGCAGACGGTGGTGCAATTGGTGTGTTCTCCGCTGCGCGCGTGGTGTTTTCCTCTGACAATGCTCGGTTGAACAACGAGTTCTACGGTGATCTCTTCACGCGCCTTGCCGACGGAACGTATCCCACAGTTGGACAAACGATGTATCGCGTCAAGCAGATATATAACAATGCCAATGACGAGGGAGAGGTACTTTTTTTAACGGGTAATGTTTGTGAAATTATTTTTAACGACACCAACGACTCCATTGATATTCAAAAAATCAAAACCTATTTGAAATTCAAATATACGCCTGTATTTAATTTGGGAAGTGATCTAACTATAACCAATGGTTTTTGTCCCCAAAACATTTCGGCGCCACCCGGCTTCTCAAACTATCAATGGAATACCGGTGCAACTACTGCCAATATCTCTGTAAATCAAACAGGATCTTATTGGGTTTCTGCAACTGACGCGTTTGGTTTTAAATGGACCGATACCATCTTTGTACAGTACCCAATGATTACTCCACCTCCAACCACATCAATTTGCGCTAATAGTTCCATCGTGTGGAATACTGGCTTAGGCAACGGATTTAATCATCTTTGGAATACCGGATCAACCTCGAATCAACTCACGATTACTCAAGCTGGAACCTATAGTGTTCAAGTGATTGGTGCGGGGGGTTGCGCTTACACTTCTCAACCAATTAATTTCTCTTTAGACACCTATCCACTGACCATGAGCTTAGGAAATGACACCACCTTATGCATCGGAAACTCGGTATCTGTTCAAGTTGGAGCGCCGCAAACCCAAAGCTATATGTGGAACAATGGAACCACAGGAAGTACGTTCCCAATTACCAACACTGGATTAGCTATAATTTCATTGACATCTACCAATTTAAACGGATGTGTTGCCCAAGATACGGTGCTTATCACCGTAAACGGAACTGCTCCAACGATCAACTTATCGGTTCCCAATTCACATTGTTCAAACAGTTTATTTCAAGCGTCAAATCAATCGTCAGTTCCATTACCCACTACGATTACAAACGAACTATGGAGTTTTTCAAATGGCACGCAAGTTAATGGAAGCTCCATTCAAACATCCTTTCCAAGTCCAGGTTGGATTCATGGTTCAATTCATGTTACCGCCAGTGATAATTGCACTTCCATGGACACATTTTCTGTTTATGTACATTTACCACCAAACTTGAACATTCAACACCTTGGGTCATGTATCAATGAACTAATTCTGTTTCAAGCCTCTGACCTCAATGGTAATTCACTCAGCAACTATGAATGGGATTATTTTGGTGGGTTCATAGATACGGACACTGTTGGAAGTCATATGTTTAACCAAGCGGGGGCGAACCAAGTTGACTTAGTGGCACAGAATTCATTTGGGTGTGTGGATACGCTTCAATACACCTTTCAAATAGCAGCTGCACCCACTTCGGCGTTCTTGATCAATAATACCTGTGAACAAACCCTTGTTGTTCCGATAAATACAAGTATGGCAAACGATAGCACCGGAATACAATCGGTAATGTGGAATTTTGGAAATGGCACAAACGACACTTCATTTAATGGCCAATCTTTTTATACGAACGAAGGAGATTACACGGTGTCTTTAATCTGCCACGCAGGGAATGGTTGCTCAGACACCAGCACGCACGCTGTTACTATTCATCCGAAACCCGAACTAAATTGGATTCTCTCTCCTTCATGCAAGGACAACCCAACGCAATTCACAAGTACTAGTTCAATACCCAGCGGGAGTATCGACAGCACCTATTGGTTGGTTAATTTACAATATCCAATCAGTGGACTTGAAGGTCAATTTACGTTCACCACGTTGGGAGTTCAATTTTTAAACCTATCTGCCGTATCCTCCTTGGGATGCCAATCCGACACCCTAATTCAAGTACATGTTAATCCAGGGCTAAGCAGTACTTTTATATTTGAGCCTGCCATTTGTGTTGCGGGCGATGCGCTGATCCTGAATTCAACTGCTTCAGGAATCAGTTCCGTCAATTGGCTTGTAAACGGAATTCCCTATTCCGATACAACGATAGTTCACTACAGCATTCCTGATTCGCTGACGGGATCGGTCATCTCAATTTATAGCATAACGAATAACCCCTATGGATGCCAGGACACTTCATTCATGATTATTCCTGTTTATGAATCCACCCTTGATATTGAAGTTAAGCAACTATACTTAGGAAATCAAAATGGACAAGCTGTGGTAGGATGTGAGCTTAAAAACTTAGGTACTATACCAATAACGGGAGGAACATTATATCTATCCGTATCTGGCATTCCAAGACTAAGTGGATCGATAAACGATACCATCATGCCTGGAAATACCCTTTATTATATTTTCGAAAACAGTCCTGCATTAAGTGGCATATCGGAAAACAATTCGGAAGATTTTATATGTGTTACAGCAGACCTTTCAAATAGCCAAAACCATCCAGAAATTTCATTATCAAACAACTCAGCATGCTTAATAATTGAGGATGGGGATTTTGCAGTAAGCCCAATTTCCCCTAATCCAATAGAACAACTTGGAGAATTCACCCTCATTTTAAACGATTCAAACCATGTAGTCATCGAGGTCAAAGACATTATGGGGAAACGTTGTTTTTACAGATCGGAGCAATTTATGCCTGGTTCTCACCTTTTATTTTTGAACCTTACGGATTGGCGTGCTGGCTCCTATTTCCTTAAGGTCAACGTTGGTGCTGAGGTAAAAATTTTACAATTCCTTAAAATTTAGTGTGTGTTTTTTGGCACAATGTATGATATTTGCACTGAAAAATAATTCTATGAAGTCATTTCTATTGTTTTCCCTGCTCTTTATTTGGTCTTATCAAGTTACCGCACAAACGGAACTCAGTAAATCTCAAAAAATTTTAAACAAGCTTTCAAAAAAAATGAAAGGATTGAAGTCCTTTTATTTAGAATACAGCGCCAATATTAAAAATGACGAATTGGGTCAGAATGATGATTATTCAGGAAAAGGATGGGTTAAAAACAGTAAGTATTACGCCACATACGGTGACAATTCTATCATATGCAATGGTATTAAAACTTGGACTATTATCGCTAAAGATAAAGAAGTTTATGAAAGTGATAATTCGGATGATGAAGATGGGATTAACCCCAAGAAATTAATGACGATTTGGGAAACTGGTTTTAAAAATAAGTTCATAAAAGAAGATAAAATTAGTGGGGAAACCGTTGATGTGATTGATTTGTATCCCAAAAACCCAAAGACGGCAGATTATAACACCATTGTGATCTACATCTCGAAATCTAAAAACGAACTCAAGAAGGCGGTAATGAAATCCAACGATGGCACGATAATGACCTATTCGGTAACGAAATTCACCTCTAATCCTGAGATTAAAGACACCAAATTTGCGTTCGACAAGAAAAACTATCCGGGTTACAAAGTAATCAAGAACTAACGTTTTAAGGCGCGATCCATTTCACGTTGATCATCTTTCATTTTCAAGTCGTGCCGTTTATCATGTAGTTTCTTACCAACTGCGCAAGCAATCTCCAATTTAAGCCAGCCTTTATCCGACAAAAACAACTTAAGTGGGATAATCGTATTTCCTTTAACTTTCAAGAATTTCTCAATTCGATTAATTTCCTTTTTATTCAGTAATAATTTACGATCTGCCCTCGGCTTATGATTGTAGAACGTTCCGTTTTCATACTCATTAACAAACATATTACGAATCCAAACTTCACCTTCGTGAAAGATACAATATGCTTCTAAAATACTTGCTTTACCGTTGCGTATGCTTTTAATTTCAGTACCAGAAAGTACGATTCCAGCCATGAAGGTATCTTCCAGGTGATACTCAAACCGGGCGCGTTTATTTTTGATATTTAATTGTGGAGCAGCCATAAAACAAAAGTACGTAAAGCGAAACGAAATTAACTACATTTGCTTCATGCAAATTCCTTCCAAATACCTTGAACAAGCTGCTGAGCAATTGGCAACGCTTCCTGGCATAGGTAAAAGAACGGCATTAAGGCTTGCATTGCACCTGCACAGAAGAGACGGTAACGAAATCAAAACGTTCGTTGAGTCGCTGATTCAACTAAAAACTCAAACCTTCGCTTGCCAGCTTTGTGGAAATATTTCCGATACAGAAACCTGTTCAATATGCGCCAACGAACGAAGAGCAAATGACATCATATGTATTGTTGAAGACGTTAGGGATATCATGGCCATAGAAAGTACGGAAACCTATAAAGGCAAATATCATGTCTTAGGTGGAACTATATCCCCGATGGATGGAGTTGGACCTCAAGATTTGAACATCGACACCTTGGTTGAACGAAGCAAAAACCCTGCAATCACCGAAATTATTTTTGCATTGAGTCCAACGATGGAGGGCGATACCACTAATTTTTACCTATTTAAACGAATAAATCGTGAAGGCCTAGTGATCACTACCTTGTCTCGCGGTGTTTCCATAGGTTCCGAGTTACAATATGCAGATGAAATAACGCTGGGTAGATCCCTTCAACAGCGACAAGTCTTTAAATTGAATACTTAAGCCATCGACGAACCACCACGTATTTAAAAAATCGTCCCCCAAGTCCTATAACTAAAGCTAATCCACACCATGTTGCCAACTGCCACCACCATGCATCACTCCAATCAGTCTTCATAAAACGAAGGATATCGACCATCAATAAGCCCGTTGCAACAGAAACCCATGTAGGATATTCCGTGGCAAAAACTCGAATGCTGTTGAACGGGTTCTCAGAAGGTTTAAATTTAAAGGGGTTAATGTATAAAGCCGGCGTATTAGATCGCCAACGCTTATAGGTTTCACCAAAGGTTTTATTCAAAAATGCCGTTTCGGTTTTAATAATTAATGCGAGCATGAGGATGGAAAAAAAGAACACACCCAGGATAAACAAGAGGTTATTAAATCGAATACATACACCGATCCAAATTAAAAAACTCCCTACATACAAAGGATGTTGAGTCATGGAATACATTCCTTTAGTGTTCAATGAATGGGCAACTTGCTCATGACGATTTCTCCCTGAAGTATGCGCTGCTTTTTGTGCGATAACCCAAGCCCGTACCGCAACGCCAAGCCCAATTAACGCGAAAGAAGTCCCTTGAACAAGTGATGTAAATTCTAATAAATACAAGGGGTAATTAAAACAAAAGCTCAAAGGGATTAACATCGCCAGGAAAACAAGCGGTATTTGTCCGCGAAAACGAAAAAAAAATCCGCCAAGAGATTGAGAATTAGGCATTGAACAGTAACTAAATAATTCGTATATTGCAGAATAAAACCAAAGATAACACGCTTTTTCATAACCGTATGAAAGAAAAATTTCAAATCGAGCAATTGCTTAAGACCTCTCCGAAGATATTAGATGCTAAATTAACTTCTGCAGAAGGCTTAAGTGAATGGTTTGCCGATGATGTTAACATACGAGATGGGCAATATTTTTTTAAGTGGGATGGATATGAAGAAGAGGCCACACTTCTTAGTCACAAACCCAACAATCACATCCGTTTTCAGTGGCAAAACGACATTGATGATGAATTAGACACGTATTTTGAACTTGCCTTTTCTTTAGACCCAATGACTCAAGCCATCATGTTAACGGTGACGGATTTTGCAGAAGCCGGTGACAAGGATAGCAGCATCTTAATGTGGGAGCAACAACTTCAAAAACTACGCAGGCTTATCGGTGCATAATTATTCAATTAGTAGCGCTATTTTTGTAAAAAATTAAGTTTTTGAAACGCTTATACCTGTTTAGTATTCGGTCGTTTATTGGCCCATTTCTCATAACGCTGGTCATATCCATGTTTATCCTGATCATGCAATTTTTTTGGGTATATATCGACGACCTTATGGGTAAAGGCTTGAGTATTTGGGTGATTCTTGAACTTCTATTTTATGTTTCTGCAAGTTTAATTCCGCTTGCGCTTCCATTGGCAATCCTACTCTCTTCATTGATGACATTTGGTAATATGTCTGAAAACAATGAATTAACCGCATTAAAATCCAATGGGTTCTCATTGGTCCGAATTATGCGTCCACTAACAATCGTGGTGATGCTTATCGCGGGCTTTACCTTTTACTTCGCCAATTATGTAATCCCTGTTTCTAACTTAAAATGGCATTCGCTTATCTACGATATACAGAATACAAAACTATCTTCACTCATAGTCCCCGGAGTTTACACCACTGAAATCGATGGATATGCCATCAAAGTAAATAAAGGCAAAGACAGCAGCTTCAGAAACATTACCATACATGACCATACAGAGCCAAATACCTTAAAAACAGTTAAGGCAAAGTATGCGAAAATATACCGTTCAACCAGTGGAAATTATTTATTTTTCGACCTTAAGAATGGAACCATATACGAGGAATTAGAACTGGAAAATGGAGAAATTGGTCCGAATGGATTGCCTTTAGCGGGAAAAATCAGTTCACATCCGGACCGGATTTCAACCTTTGAGCGAGCCACTTATAAAATGAATGTCACCGGATTTAGCTTAAAGCGATCCGATGAAGAAATATTTCAGGACAAATACGAAATGATGAATGTTTTTCAAATCGGAAGAGCTACAGATTCAATTAAAAAACGAAGATCATCATTAGACAGCACTTTTATCGCAAGTATTAAAGGGAGTTTTGCAAGCTTTCATGTCATCGACAAGCGGATTAAATCCATGCCAAACATTGACCCGAACATGGAAGCCCCACCTGTAAAATTTATGACTGTTGAATCCATACCGAATTCAGATAAAAAGGTCCTCATGCAAGATGTGATCACCAAGCTTTATCAGATCAATGAGAACGTACGAAACCAAGAAACATTTATGGAAACCCTCGAGCATGAGGAAGACCAATTTTGGATTGAGTTTCACCGAAAATTCGCGCTAACGTATGCGATCATTGTACTCTTTTTTGTAGGTGCACCGCTTGGTGCCTTGGTGAAGAAAGGCGGATTTGGAGCACCTGTTGTGATTGCTGCCCTCATCTTTATGATATACTTTATTATCCTAAGCATAGGAGATAATTTAGCCGATACCTACGTGATTTCACCATGGTTAGGCATGTGGCTTTCAGGAATGTTCTTCACCCCCATTGCGTTACTAGTTACATACACAGCGAATAACGATATTCCTTTGGCCAGTTTTGAAACGTGGAAATCCTGGATTAAACGAATTATGAAGCGGTCATGAAGCGTGTGTTATACATAACACAAAAGCCCCATGCTCCTGTGGTTGATGGTGGAACGCAGGCCATTGCATCGTGTTTTCATCTGCTGAGCCAATCAAAAGATATCGAACTGACCTACGCACCGATTTGCACAAAAAAACATCCCGGAGATTTCTCAAAAACCGATGATTCTATTCGAATATTTCCGCTACAAATCAACCCTAAAATTACGATTAAGGTTGTATTGAAATCGTTATCCTCACCCATGAATGTGCTACGGTATACCGTATCGAATGCCGAATCGCAGTTACAAACCGAAGATGATGCTCGTAATTTTGATGTTGTAATTTGCGATGGGTTTTATGCGTTGAGCATCATCCCTCGACGTTGGTTTACCTCAAAAAAAATTATTTATCGTTCCCATAATATCGAACATAAACACTGGGAGCAACGCGCTAGGTTTGAACCTTGGTATGTGCGATGGTTTTACAAACATCTTTGTAATCGGTTGATAACCCTCGAGAAAATGCTCGTTGTTGCATCTCATGCTGTGCTCAGTATTTCGGACCAGGAAACCGCGCTGTTAAGTACCTGGAATCAAAACACAATCACATGGTATCCGAGCATAACAATGAATCCATCGGTTCAAGAACCAAGAAAATACGAAAACCATATTGGGTTTGTTGGGAACTTTAAGTGGTTTCCGAATACGGATGCCATACACTGGTTTATACAATCCATCTGGCCTTTAATTTTAAAAGAACAATCATCGGCAATCCTTGAAATTGCTGGAAAAGGGTCCGACGTATTCGACAATCCTGAACAAAACATTAGAGGACTAGGATTTATCCCCTCATTGGATGAGTTTTATAAACGTCAATCCATAATTATTAGTCCCTTAAGCTTTGGAACCGGATTAAACATGAAAATAATTGAAGCCTTATCCTTTGGAAAAGCTATTGTAGCAACCCCCACAAGTGTACAGGGTTTCAAAAACAAAGCTCCCTTTATTGTCTCAGACTCAAGTATAGATTTTGCTGCACAAGTGATTCAACTCCTATCCGATGAAAGAACCCGGTTGAATAAGGAGGCCGAATCCATAGCCTTTGCAGTTAGAGAATTTGACGACGCTTTGCTTTTAAATCAACTTGAAGAACGTATTCATGGATAAGCGCCCATCTCTTGTATTCATTGCCTCGAGGTTTCCATATCCACTTGAAAAGGGAGATAAATTGCGTGCCTATAATTTATTGAAAGGATTATCCAAAACCCATAACATTCATTTAATTGCCTTAAGCAATGAAGATGTAAAAGCATCGTGGTATGACGAAGTACGCCCCTTTACCACAGCAATCACGGTGTATACAATGAAGCCAATTTGGCAATGGATTCGGTTAATTATATGCGCATTTACCAATCAACCGTTTCAACTCGCCTACTTCACTTCTTTTAAGATAAAACGCAGGATCAGAAAACAAATAGTATCCCTCGCACCGGATCATATATTCTGTCAAATGATACGGCCGGCTGAATACGTAAAGGATTATCATCACTGCAACAAAACGATCGATTACATGGACACCCTTTCTGTAGGTATGGAACGCAGGGCTCAGAAGGCTCCATGGGTAACTCGATGGATTTATAAAATGGAAGCCATTCGGTTGAAAGAATACGAACAGCGTATTTTCAATTACTTTGAATTTCAAACCATGATTAGTCAACAAGATGTGCATTATATTGCGCATCCTGATCAACGTAAAATACGGGTAATTCCCAATGGAATCGATACTGATTTTTTTCAACCTTTACCAAGCACGTCTAAGCCATTTGAATTAGTATTTGTAGGTAATTTATCGTATGCCCCGAACGTTGATGCTATGCGTTGGTTCGCTGAAAATGTAGTGATTCACGAACCTCAATGGCGTCTACTGATTGCGGGAGCCAATCCATCTCACACATTGATTCAATCTTTAAAAAAATATCCCAACATCACGATTGAAGGTTGGCAACCTGATATTCGTTTGGCATATTCCCGAGGGAAAGTGTTTATTGCTCCGATGCAAATCGGAACTGGAATGCAAAACAAGCTGCTTGAGGCCATGGCTATGGGAATTCCTTGTATTACAACACCTTTAGCGAGTGAGGCACTGACCGTTATTCCTGGTAAGGACTTATTGGTAGGCAGCACGAATGAAGCAATATTAACCCATATTCGATACTTGCTCGACAACCCCAAAGAAGCTGAAACGATTGGTACACAAGGCCGAAAAACGGTCCATGAACGATACAGTTGGGAACAATCGATTGAGGGACTTAATGAACTCCTTATTCCCCAGCGTTAAATCGCTTGAAATGTTCGTATTTATCTTTGATGTAAGTAATAAGCTCCAATTCTGAGGCGGTCTTGAGAAAATCAACATCAAGATTCAAAAACAACAGAAATGCATCAAAATCTGCTTCAGGAAGATCAATAATATCATAGGCAACATATAATCTCAAGAGCTCTTGTACCACCTTGCGTTGATCATCCCGATACACTTGCTCCGCAATCCAGCGCTTATTTTGTTCCTTTTTAGAAAAAGCCTGATATAAGGCTGTTATTGGACTTTCTAGAATATTAATACCAGAAACCATGCGCGTATCTATCATCGCAAGTGCGGCACGCTCTTCCTTTAGTTGCTCCAAAGTTTTTAAGGGTTTCACCACTACTTCGGCAACCTCTTGCGGTAAACGATCTATAAACGCCAATACTTGACATTGACAATTAGAATCGGGCGTTACTATAAATTCATAAATCGGATATTGTTTAACTGAGAGCGCAATGCGCTCGTCTGCCAGTCCGTAAACACTGAATGAACCATTAGGCTGGCCGAAACTTGCTTTACCACTGCTTCGATTTACCACCATCAAATTGTAAAAACTCTGTGGGCGTAACGAGTCTATAACCTTGCCCCTGATCAAAACTTTCTCGCATTGCGCCTGAAACAAATTAGATACGCAACACCATACAATGAAAGCTATGAAATTAAAGCTTCTCAAAATACCAATTAAAATTTAAGGTCAACATTAAATAGATAGGTAACGCAAATAATAAAATCCAGCTAACAAATAAGGTGATTTTTCCAATCCAATTTAAGTCTTTTTGAATAGGCGGTATTAGCAATTCACTCACATGGGATGCTAATATGGTATTGCCTTTCTCCATGGGAAGCTCGTCTAAATCTGCCAATATCGGTTTATCTTTTATTAACACTTGTTTAATCATGTAATAATCTCGGTTAGACAATTCTTCATAGGTCGTATTGTAATTTACATTTAAATCATAAAGTTCCTTTCGGAGCTGGTAATTCTTTTGCATGGCTCGAACCCGTATCCCCATTAGGAAACCAAATCCGGCAACGAGCCAATCCTTCATCAAGAATCCGACCACAATTAAGGTTAAGGAAGAAATCAGCGCAAAGATCATTAGGTATAAATCTCGCTGACGGATAACAATAAGCTTTAAAATCTGACCACCGTCCAAGGGATCGATGGGTAATAAATTGATGGCATTTACAAAAATGAAAATAAAAGATAAC
>JBJTWL010000079.1:0-17108 GCA_046081745.1 Flavobacteriales bacterium
CCTTTATCCTTTGCCCAACTGCTCAATTGTGCTGCATTTGGCAAATCTAATTTCTTTAAAATGTTATGTCGGTGCGTTTCAATGGTACGGTGAGAAACAAACAATTTATCACCGATTTCTTTGGAAGTTAGCCCTTGCGCAATGAGTTTTACGATTTCGATCTCTTTCATCGTGAGCTCTTTTTTCTCGGTTTCATCTACATTCAACAGAGACGCAAAATAGCGATCTTTAATTTCTGCCGCAATAAACAATTCCCCTTTCGAAACGGAATGAATGGCATTAATCAACTCACTTTTATTGGTGTTTTTAGTGAGATATCCTTTGGCCCCTAACGAGAGGAACTTTTTTACATAAGTAATATCATCGTGCAGTGACAATCCGATTACGCGCGTTTTAGGAAGGGAATCTAAAATTTTTGTGGCCGCATTCAACCCAGAACCGCTTCCTAAGTTAATATCCATCAAAACGATATCCGGTTTATGAATAATGGCTTGGTCAAACGCCAAGGATTCTGAATCTGCGGTTCCGCATACTACAATTTGAGGAGCATCTTTCAATAAGCTCGACCACGCTTCACTAATGAGCTTATGGTCATCAACAATCAGAACTTTAATGGTATCACTCATGGGCTAAGCCTTTTGAGTAAAGTTAAGCATTCAATGCTTCAGCACCACCAACTATTTCTAAAATTTCATTAGTAATCGCTGCTTGACGTGCTTTATTGTAACTCAAAGTAAGCGAACGTTTCAAATCAGAGGCGTTATCTGTTGCCTTATGCATGGCAGTCATTCGTGCGCCGTGTTCCGCCGCTACCGAGTCTAATAATGCCTTGAAGAGCTGTGTTTTTAATGACTTTGGTATCAATTCAGAAACAATGTCTTCTTTATTCGGCTCAAAAATATAGTCACTTGGAGCTGATTCATTGCTAACACCAGGAATAATAGGAAGAAAATCTTCTACTTCAATAGACTGATTTGCAGCATTTAAAAACCGATTATAAACCAACACAATTTTATCTACCTCTTTCAATCGAAAAAGTCTCATTAATTCCTCACCAATTTCTGAAGTTCTATAAAAGGTGGCATTCGCCATGATATCTTCCAAGGGCGCCAAGGTATCATTTACAAAATATGCATCCGTCCTTTTAACGACATCTTTGATTTTCTTCCCTAAACATACAACAGATACATTACTTTGCGCAAAATCATTTTTAATCAACGAATTGACGCGTTTAATAATGTTGCTATTAAAACCCCCGCAAAGTCCGCGATTCGAAGTTATTGCCACAATTAAAATACGACCTTGACCGCGATCCTCGGCATACATATTCTCCGACAAATCAAGCGAACTGCTCACGTTTTCAAGAATGTAGCGTAATTTAGTGGCGTACGGACGTAAGCGTGTAATGGCATCTTGCGCACGTTTCAATTTCGCGGCAGAAACCATCTTCATGGCAGAAGTGATCTGCATCGTTGAAGATACTGAGCTAATTCGACTACGTATTTCCTTTAGGTTTGCCATGGCAATTAGAACTTGTTATTAGTATTTACCTGCGATGTCTTTAGCGCATTTTGTTAACACATCGGTTAATTCATCCGTAAACTGACCTGCCTTCAAGGCTGCTAAAACTTCCGGATGATGACTTTCAACAAACGTTAAGAAATCGATTTCGAACTCTTTCACTTTAGCAACGGGTACATTTTGCATTAATCCTTTCGTACCAATATAGATAATCGCAATTTGCTTTTCTACCGGGAATGGATCTCCTTCACGCTGTTTCAAAATTTCCACGTTCCTTGCTCCTTTATCTAATACAGCCTTTGTAGCGGCATCTAGATCCGAACCGAACTTAGAAAATGCTTCCAATTCGCGGTATTGCGCTTGATCTAATTTCAAGGTACCCGCTACTTTTTTCATGGATTTAATTTGTGCAGAACCTCCAACGCGTGAAACCGAAATACCTACGTTAATCGCAGGACGAACTCCAGCATTAAATAAATCTGACTCCAAGAAGATCTGACCGTCGGTAATAGAGATTACGTTGGTTGGAATATACGCCGAAACGTCACCTGCTTGGGTTTCAATAATCGGCAATGCGGTTAATGAACCTCCTCCTTTTACTTTTCCTTTCAAAGATTCGGGAAGATCGTTCATTTGAGCGGCAATACTATCGTCTTTAATGACTTTCGCAGCACGCTCTAAAAGTCTTGAGTGTAAGTAGAATACATCCCCTGGATACGCTTCACGACCCGGAGGACGACGAAGAAGAAGAGATACTTCACGGTATGCTACCGCTTGTTTTGATAAATCATCATATATTATTAACGCTGGTTTACCTAAGTCTCTAAAATATTCACCGATCGCAGCTCCAGTCATTGGTGCATAAAACTGCATTGGCGCCGGATCTGAGGCGTTAGCTGCAACCACAACTGTGTAGGCCATTGCTCCAGCGTCTTCTAATTTCTTAACGATTCCTGCTACTGTTGAACCTTTTTGACCAATGGCTACATAGATACAGAATACAGGCTCTCCGCGATCATAAAACTCTCGTTGGTTTATGATGGTGTCGATGGCTACCGTAGTTTTACCAGTTTGACGGTCACCAATGATTAACTCCCGTTGCCCTCTTCCGATTGGAATCATGGCATCAATGGCTTTAATACCAGTTTGTAGCGGCTCATTTACAGGTTGACGGAAGATCACTCCCGGAGCTTTTCGCTCAATGGGCATTTCAAACAATTCACCGGCGATAGGACCTTTTCCATCAATTGGATTACCCAGGGTATCTACAACTCTTCCAACCATACCATCACCTACTTGAACAGAGGCAATTCGACCTAGACGTTTTACTGTGTCTCCTTCTTTTACACCGGAAGAGCGACCCAAAAGTACAGCCCCTACATTGTCTTCTTCCAAGTTTAAAGCAATTCCTCGCATTCCCCCATCGAATTCAATTAACTCACCGTATTGAACGCCATTGAGTCCAAAAATACGCGCAATACCGTCACCTATTTGTAACACGGTACCTACTTCTTGCAATTCAGCTTCGGTTTTTACACCTGACAATTGTTCTCTTAAAATTGCCGAAATTTCTGCTGGTTTTAAATCTGCCATTTTGATTAATTAAATGTTCTTTATTTTACTAATTCTTGTCTTAATTCCTTTAATTTATGTGCGACTGACGCATCAATTTGTTTGTCCTCTATCCGAATCACAAAACCACCAAGTAACGATGGATCTACGGCTTCTGTGAGCTGCAAAGTTCCTTCAAATGCGGGAGCCACCTGGGTCAAAATTGCTTGTTTTGTTTCTTGTGAAAGAGCAATTGCACTGGTAATAGAGCCTGATACGATTCCACGATGCTTCATCAATTGACGATCAAATTGATGAGCGATTTCAGGGAGTAACTGTTCTCTTCCATTCTTAGTTACCAACGCAAAAAACTGCATGGTAGCAGCACTAAACCCATTAAAAACCTGCTGATATACTGCGATTTTCTTGTCGTCACGCACAATCGGTGAGTTTAGAAAAACCCGGAAATCATCGGATTCCTTAACCACCTGTAAGAAACGATTCAAATCCTTTTCCACAGCTTCAACCCAGCCTTTTTCAAGGCTAAGATCCAATAATGCTTTCGCGTATCGAGCAGCTGATTTCGTTGATGCCATGATTAATTCAATTTGATATCTTCAACCATTTTACTGGCCAATGCTTTTTGTTTTTCGTCAGAGATCAACGATTCTTTAACAATAGCCTCCGCGATTTCAACAGAAAAGGTAGCAATTTGTGCTTTCATATCTGCTACTGCCGCATTACGTTCGCTTCCAATGGCGGCTTTTGCAGCCTCGATTAATTTTGCTCCCTCAAGTTTTGACTTTTCACGAGCTTCTTCAATCATTTTAGTTCCGGCCTCTTTAGCCTCTTTCAGAATTGCGTCGCGTTCCGCTTTTGCCTCTTTTAAAATTCGCTCATTTTCAGCATGCAGATTCTTCATTTCTTGACGTGCCTTATCCGCCTCTTGCAATGCCTCCTCAATCTTTTGGCTTCGTGCATTAACTGCGTTTAGAACTGGTTTCCACACGAATTTTGCTAAAATAAAAAGTAAAAGACAGAAGGTTAAACCTGTCCAAAACAACAAACCGTAACTGGGGGTAACTAAATCCATACGAAATATATAAACTAACGATTAATTTAAAACTAAGCCCCTGCCAATCGCAGGGGCATTCATTAAACTTTTACTTCCCTCCTAGGAAACCTACAACCACCCCGAAAAGTGCAACCCCTTCAATTAGTGCCGCAGCAATCAACATGACAGTTTGAATCTTACCTGAGGCTTCCGGATTCCTAGCAATCCCTTCAACTGCAGATCCTCCGATTCTTCCTATTCCAATTCCGGCACCTAGTACAGCAATTCCTGCACCTATAGCCGCTACACTTCCAAACATTCCTGGCATAATATATAGTTTAAAAAATTACAAATTAATGATGATCATCTTCAACTGCCGCTCCAATGAACAGTGCAGATAACATCGAAAACAAATAGGCTTGTAAAAAAGCCACTAACACTTCCAATAATGAAATAAACAAGGCCATTGGAACCGATAATCCCGCCCAACCTGCAGATTTATTTACAAAAATGATTGAAAACAATGCCAATACAATGATGTGCCCTGCTGTCATATTCGCAAACAAACGAATCATCAACGCGAAAGGCTTAGTAAAAATCCCCACAATTTCTATTGGAATCATTATAGGCAATAATACTAGAGGCACCCCTGGGGTAGCAAAAATGTGTTTCCAATAATTTTTATTTCCACTGAACAGGGTAATTAACAAGGTGCATGTAGCTAAGAAAAACGTTACCGTGATGTTACCTGTTAAGTTCGCTCCACCGGGAAAAATCGGAATCATCCCCAAGAGGTTATTGATTAATATAAAGAAAAAAACCGTGGTTAAAAACCCAATATACTTTTTGTGCTTTCCATGCGGTAAGTTTGGAATAGCGACTTCATCGCGAACAAAAACAATCAACGGCTCAATGAATTTCGCAATTCCTTTTGGCGCAACTGCTCCGTTTTTCTTGTAATATCTCGCCGTGGTAAGCAAGATAACTAGCAATAAAAAAGACCCAATAAACAGAGACAACACATTTTTCGTAATTGAAAAATCAAGGGGCTTACCATTTTCAGGGTGATCGCCATGAAACTGAAGTTTTCCATCTCTGAGGGTATAAATTTTTTCATGAAACAGGGCGTACCCTTCAGCTTTGCCCACTCCCACCAAATAATGACTTGCATTTTCATCCTTGCCTTCTTGCACTTCATGACCATGATAAAAATTACTGGAACTAAATGTTTTAATTCCATTGTCATAGAGAATTACCGGCAAATAAATAGATGTAGCACTGTGGCCTTCTCCCCACAAATGCCATTCATGAGCATCTTGGATGTGGTGCATGATGTCAAAATCTTCATTCGCTTTGAGGCTAAACGGCAACAATAAAAACAACCCAAAAACAACAAAAAACGAACGAAAGGTATGAAACGACATGAAATTGCTTTTCTAAATTCGATGCAAAGATAGTAAATCTTTCGTTTTACACCACTTCATCATTCGCTTTTTCCTCTTTTTTTCGAATTGCTTGATACATTTTTATGGCAAGCATCAATAACAGAGCCACCGCAAAAAAACCAATGGTGGCATATACCCAATTTAACGCGTCCTTCAATACAATAATAAATACTATAATCACCAGCAACAAGGTGGCTACCTCGTTCCATACCCTCAACGCTCCAGAACCCCAAAAAAAGCGTTCTGCCCGCAAGTCGCTATAAATCTTCTGGCAAATGAAATGGTATACCAGCAATAAAATGACAAACGCCAACTTCAAATGCATATACACTTGCTTCAAATATTCGGGGAAGGCGATGATCATTAACACCCCAAAAAGCACCGTTAAAATCATAGCGGGGGTGGTGATTACCCACCATAATCGACGTTCCATAATCGAAAACTGCTTAGATAATATCGATTTTTCGGGGTCTTCTTTACTGTTCGCTTCCACATGATAAATAAACAAGCGGACTACATAAAATAATCCGGCAAACCAACTCACCATAAAAATGATGTGCAGCGCTTTAATAATACCTACATTTGCTTGAATCCAATCCATGTTTCAAAAGTACATTTTTATTACTATGGTTGGTATTTAGAGGGTAAGGTTTTAATATTGTAGCATGTTTTCACTTAAGGTCGTTTTATTGCCACTTTTTATGCTCACGTCCGTCTTAGGGTATAGTCAAATCCTATCCGTAAGCGGATACTATGAAGGAATGAACCTTTTTGTTTCTAACCCCATAAAAAACGATGGTTATGGCTATTGTATCCATAAAGTTTTGGTAAATGGAAACGTTTTACCGGCCTCTATACAAACCAATTATTTTGAAATCGACCTCACCTTATTTAATTTAAAAAAAGGGGACGAAGTCTTCATCGAGTTAGAACACGGCGAAGGGTGTTCACCCACGTTTGTCAATCCTGAAGTATTGCTGCCCTTCAGCACCTTTGAAGTGGTTTCAATTGCGGCAAACACCGCTGGAAAAATTACCTGGAGCACCAAAAATGAATCTGGAAAGCTCACCTATTTGGTAGAACAATATAAATGGGATCGTTGGGTAGTGGCTGCCGAAGTACTTGGAAAAGGATCAAAATCAACCAACCAATATTCCATTGACATTATTCCAACCAGTGGATATAATAAGGTAAGGGTTGCGCAAATTGATAACACGGGTCAAAAACGACATTCAAAATCGGTGGGATTCACCTCTACGATAAAAGCAGTTAAAAAATCGCCCTCTAAGGTAAAGACGAACTTGTACTTCAAAGCAGAAGGAGTATTAACGAAAACTAAATATGAGCTGTATGATGCGTTTGGGAATCTGCTTAAAAAAGGGTTTGATCATACTGTAAATTGCACGGAATTACTCAATGGGATTTACAACATTAATTACGATAACAAATCAGAAAAATTCATTAAATACTAATGCTGCTGCGAATTGAACATCTCGGGATCGCTGTTGAAAGCTTAGCTGAAAGCATTCCATTATACGAAGCCTTACTCAATACCCCCTGCTATAAAAAAGAGGCAGTAGATTCCGAAGGGGTAGTCACGGCATTTTTTCAGGTTGGTCCCAATAAAATAGAATTGCTGGAAGCAACAAATCCCGACTCCCCCATCGCCAAATTTTTGGCCAGCAAAGGAAAAGGATTTCATCATGTCGCCTTTGAAACAGACCATATTCAAGCAGAAATAGACCGCCTCATTGCTGCGGGATTCGAACTTATACATACCACCCCTAAAACAGGAGCAGATCAAAAATTGATTGCATTTCTACATCCAAAGTCAAGCGATAAACTCTTAGTTGAATTATGCCAAGAAAAGCCAAATAACTCCTTGTAATTTGGATTGTTTCTAAATAATTATCTCATGACAATTTCATGACAATTAACAATGAGTTAATCATGAATTTTGTCGGACTAGAAACGAGTTATGGCGAAAGCAGTGTTGAAGTATTTACATACCATCGCGTTTACGCATCGGAATTTTGAAGTAAGCAAAATAGGATTGCTTCACATTCCTTTTGATGAGCAATTTTCTAGATTGAATCCTGTAAAGCAACAGGTTAAGATTGATGAACTTCTAATGCTATCAACCTGCAATCGGGTGGAATTCAGCTTCGTATGTTCAACGGTGGTGGATACTAAATTCATGCATCAGTTCTTAAAATCAATTTATTCATCCCTCAGCGAGGAAGAACTTACCTCATTTGTCATTAAACTTGAATATTATCAGGGCATGAATGCCGTGGATCATGCCATGTCCGTGGCTTCCTCCATCGACTCAATGATTATCGGAGAACGAGAAATCATCACTCAAGTTCGTCAAGCTTATGAACATTGTGCTTCCATCGGATTAACGGGAGACTTGCTTCGACTCATCAACCGACACGTGGTTGAAACCGCAAAAAAAGTTTACACGCGCACATCTATATCCACCAAACCGGTTTCTGTAGTTTCGCTGGCTTATCACCAACTTAAAAGATTACAAATCCCTATGGATGCCCGATTTTTAATCATCGGAGCAGGAGTCACCAATACCACCATGGGACGATTTCTGAAAAAACACGGGTTTAAAAACTTTGCAGTATTCAATAGAACCCTTGAAAAAGCAACAACCCTTGCACATGAGTTAGGCGGCGTGGCCTATCCACTCCAAGAACTGCACCTGTATAAACATGGATTCGATGTGATTATTAGTTGTACGGGCGCAGACCATCATGTCATTACTCCAGCCCTTTATGAACAGTTATTACAAGGTGATCAAGGTAAAAAAACTGTAATCGACATTGCCATCCCTCAAGATTTAGACCCGGAAATTATTAGTAAACACTCGGTTAAACACATTTCAGTAAGCATTTTACAAAAAATATCCCACGAGAACCTTCAAGAACGGTCGAAGGAATTGGCGCATGTTGAACGTATTCTTCAAGAAGCCCATCAAGAGTTTGAGCAAGTGCTCCAAGTTAGATATGTCGAGTTAGCGATGCGTGCCGTACCAGAAGAAATTAAACGCATTAAAGCCGATGCTGTGAATGAAATCTTTAAAGACGAAATCAATTCTATGGATGCCCAATCCCGGGAAGTACTTGAAAAGGTCCTAGGGTATGTAGAGAAAAAATACATCGCCGGACCGATGAAACTGGCGAAGGAAATTTTGGTGAAACATGAATAAGCCGCTCATACGTATCGGAACCCGAGGAAGTGATTTAGCGCTGTGGCAGGCTCATCATGTAAAAACACAACTGGAAAACCTGGGATGTTCGGTTTCTATTCAAATTATCCAAACCCAAGGAGACCGAATCCAAGACTTAAGTTTTGATAAACTTGAAGGTAAAGGGTTTTTCACCAAAGAAATAGAGGCCGCCTTACTTAACGGCACCATAGACTTAGCGGTACATTCGCACAAAGACTTAGAAACCACACCCCCGTCTGGTTTGGTGATCGCCGCCGTATCAGAGCGAGAAGATCCCAGTGAACTTCTTTTAATACACCCCGATGCGCATGCCGCTTCAGAACGGTTGGAATTAAAGGCCGGTGCCCGAATAGGAACAAGCTCAGCACGTAGACAGAGTTTACTTCGTAATTTACGTTCAGATCTGGCTATTGCAGAGTTACGAGGCAATGTGCCTACCCGCATTGAAAAATTACGCAGCGGACAATACGATGCCATTCTATTAGCAAAAGCAGGAGTCGCTCGATTACAGATAGATACCAGTGATCTCATTACGAGAACCTTGAACCCCAAAGATTTCGTACCCGCGCCTGCCCAGGGAGTACTTGGACTCCAAGTGCGCGAAACAGATGATCAAACTTATGAATGGGTTAGAAAATTAAACTGCGCTCCATCCGAACATAGCATCCGCATTGAACGAGAAATACTTAGAAACATGGAAGGAGGTTGCCAACTGCCTCTTGGTGTTTATAATGATGGTGAAGTGGTGCACGTTTCATACGCCAAATCAAAACTTGAAGCCGCAACCCTGATTAAGTTCCCAATTGCTGGAAACGAAAACCATATGTCATCAATTATAGAAACTTTACAGGCCTTGTAATGAAGGTGTTTATCTCTACTGAATTATCGGAGAATGACCCCCTGATTGATGCGTCCATCGCCCTAGGATTTGACCTGATTCACCGCTCATTACTAAGCTTTTCAGCCGTAAACAGCGCCCCTACTCAACCGTACGATATTGTATTTTTTAGTAGTCCAAGGGCCTATGCTTTCGGTAAGCATTTAGTGCTTCCTACCACTAAAATAGCCTGTGTTTCCATTGGGACCGCTAATCAAATTCAACTGCCCGTGGACTGGTTTGGAACTTCACCCAGTAACCCTAAACAAACCGCCTTAGATTTTAAAGAATGGGTTGGAGAACGCCGGGTATTATTCCCTGTTTCCTCGCGTAGCTTTGGAAATATTTCCTCCGTTTTTTCGCCAGAACAGGTTGAATGTGTAACCGTGTATGAAACTATACTAAATCCAAGTACCATTGAACCCTGTGAAATTTACATGTTTACCAGCCCAAGCAATGCTGAAGCCTTTCTGCTGAAAAACACCATTCAACATGGAGCAGCAATTCTAGCAAAGGGGACAAGTACACACGAATATTTACAACAAATCGGCATAGTTTCTACCTGTTTCCCCGATGATTCAATGGGTTGGGAGCAGGCATTAGTTTCGTTTATAAACCCATAGAAGTTCGTACCTTTGTAGCATGAATCACGAAACCATTGTTGCCTTAGCTACCGGTGGAACGGGTGCCCTGTCGGTAATTCGTATTTCTGGGCCAAACGCAAAAGCAATAACTCAAGTTCATATTCACAAGGATTTGACAGCCATTGCAAGTCATACGGTACATTTCGGATTATTTAAATCAGAAAATCAGGTTCCCATTGATGAAGTATTACTCGTTTACTTTGCCCAAGGAAAAAGTTTCACCGGCGAAGAAACCATTGAAATTCACTGCCACGGCTCGTCTTATATACAACAAACCATCATACAATCTTTAGTGGGACAAGGTGCTCGTCTTGCGACACCTGGAGAATTCACCCAACGCGCGTTTATCAACGGAAAGCTGGATCTATCGCAAGCAGAAGCGGTGGCTGACCTCATCGCATCTCAAAGTCAGCAAGCGCACGCCATGGCCTTAAATCAACTCCGAGGGACCTTTTCACATGAACTCAGTGAACTTCGTGAAAAGCTGATCGAATTTGCGAGCCTCATAGAATTGGAATTGGATTTTGGTGAGGAAGATGTGGCCTTTGCGGATCGAAGTGCGTTGGTTGACTTAGTAGAACAGGTGTTAGCCAAGGTTAAACGCTTAATCAACAGTTTCGCCCTGGGCAATGCCATGAAAGAAGGCGTTCCGGTAGCCATTGTTGGGGCACCGAATGCAGGAAAAAGTTCTTTATTGAATTATTTACTGGGAGAAGAACGTGCCATTGTTAGTGAAATCGCAGGGACAACGCGCGATGTGATTGAAGAAACACTCAACATCGACGGTATAAATTTCCGCTTAATGGATACTGCGGGGATTCGAGAAACAGAAGAAACCATAGAAGCCATGGGAATTGCACGTTCTCAAGAAAAGATTGCACGAGCGCGCGTGGTCATTGCGCTAAGTGATGCGTGTAATGGTGAACAATTGGAGGCAGACCACGTTTGGGTGAATGACCTACGGGCACGCTATCCAGCGAAAGAAATTCTATGGGTAGCGAACAAAACGGACCTGCATCCGGTGCGTAGATCGGTTGATTATTCAATAAGTGCAGTAACAGGCGAAGGCATTCCGAACCTAACCCATGCCCTAAGTGCTCGTATAAAGCAAGACTTTGATGTAAACCAAGAAACGATCGTATCCAATGTGCGGCATGTAGAAGCGCTGGAGCAAACTCAGACGGCGTTAATCGCGGCACGTTCCGGCTTGAGCCATCAGCTCCCAGCAGACTTGGTTGCGATGGATATCCGATCCGCCATGCGCTCCTTGGGCAACATCACCGGGGAAATCGAAATGGATACGGATATTTTGGGAACGATCTTTAGTAGGTTTTGTATCGGGAAGTAAGCCTTCACTCGATATTAATCCCGCATTTTCTTAATCCAAATCAGCAAAACGGTTACTAATGAAATGATAAAAACGCCAAAAACAACCCATTTATAAGGGGAGAAAAATTTTGGAAAGCTGGCTCCGATAAATAAATATGCAGCGGCAATACTCAGTTTAAATGGTATAAACTCTGTATTTGTCCATGCCATTTTTTTAGTTAAAAAGCCCATGTTTTAAGGTTTAAAATTTTATTAAAGTTAAACCAACAGCATCATTTGATACATGACCGTTCTCATGTTTTTCGATGCGTTTACTCCATGAATTTCAGCTACGGCATCGGATCTAAAATACAGCGGACCGAAAACCCATTTCCTTTTAAATTCAAGTTAGTGTTACTGAATTGTGTTTTACTGCGCGCGTCGGTAATAAGCTGATCAGCATCAAATGATAATCCAATGCGGTTGGCGTGATCGCCGTAGAGTCCGTATTGACCGCTGGAGCTGGTCCAATAGTTAACATACCGTCCCTTACTCCACCCATCGATCCATTGAAAAGAGGCGTCTAAATCCGTATACCGGCTCCCTACAGGCAATGCATTGAAGGCATTTAATTCATGCGTTAAGCTGGCCTGAGGCCAAAGCCATCCTTCAGTGGATTTGAACATCCGTGCACATTTCTTATTTCCGCCCAACAGATTAATTAGGCTTGTCCATTCATTGATACTCGGAATATGGCTCCCTGAAGGAGCAAGACCTCGAGGATCGTTTACCGCATACCAATTATATAAGACCGTGGTTTGATCTATACCATGTTCATCCTCATAATAACACCATGCCGGAAACTTTTTGTTCGTTGCCCTTTGCCAATCCTCCGCGCTTTGCGCTTGCGGGATAACATCGCCGTTGTTAAAATGTGTTACCCGTAAATTTTCAGTGGTCCATTGATGTTCTCCCATCGATAGGAGACCGTAGGTGTTCCCCTCAAGGTCTTGAACTTCTTGGGAGAAGATTAGTTGCTGTACAGTCAATATACTAAGCAACGCGAAAATGTGTACCGTATTCATAGGCTGTCGTTTACCCTGCAACGAATCCTAAAAAAACAGTTACAAAAAAATGGCACAAAAAAAAGGCCGCATAAGCGGCCTTTAACATCTTCGAGTGTTAATTAATCACGTTGACGAGCTTCTGAAACATTAATGTTTCTTCCACCAATTTCGTAATTTGACAAAGCTTCCATAGCGGATTTAGCTTGATCATCGTTTGGCATCTCAACGAAACCAAATCCTCGTGAACGTTGAGTTTCACGATCTTTAATAATTTTTACAGAGGAAACCTCTCCATACTGAGAAAACAAATCTCCCAGTTCTTGCTCACTTAAGCGAAAGCTTAAGTTTGAAACGTACATGTTCATAAATAAAACTTAAATAAATAAAACAAATGCAATGAACATCGGAGTTGGACAGGCCCTCAATACCACGAATGGCATCAAGAAAACATACAATGATCGTTTGTCATTACACTGCGAAACTACACCTAATTATTTAATAAACAATGAAATTGTGCTTTATTCCTCATCATTCACCACGTAATTACCGCACGCTTTTAGCAAGGGCCCCAAATTATAGACTCGTTTGTTCAGGTTATTTGACAGGGCTATGATACAAACAGTATCTTGCCTCAAGGAACAATATAGGCCAGTATTGCCATGCCACCAACCGGTATGAAAAAAGAAGGTGTCTTTCCCTTTTTTCTCTTTCAAGCGTATACCAAGCCCATAATTCCTTGTACCCGGATGCTCATAGCTATATCCTTTAAACATTTGTTTTCTGAGTGAATCACTTAAAAATGAGTCAATGTAAGTAGCTCGATCTAATTTAACCAAATCCCGTGCAGTAGTGTACAAATTTTTATCCCCATAAATACCATCCAAATAAGTAAACCCATTCCACATCCCATTTTGGTTGTAATTTCTGCAAAACTCATCGTATTGAGTTTTGGTGGTTACTATCCTGGAGCTTTTCATGTCAAGCGGAGTAAAGACCAACATACTCATGGCTTTTGGAAACGAAAGCTTGGTAACTTTTTCAACGATAAGTGCTAGCATCGCATAATTGGTATTGCAATATGCGAAATGGGTGCCTGGTTTACTGTTTAACGTAATATCAAACTCTTTCATCAAGCGTATAATATCCTCGTTTTTGAGCACGGTTTTTCGATCGGTATTAGCATCTGCAAAATACCCGTAATAAGGTAGACCACTTCGATGGGTTAACAGCATTTTAACCGTTATATCTTTGAATGGAAATTTCGGTAAATAATGAACCACTTTCTGATCCAGTGATATTTTATGTTGATCCACCAACCTTAATACCGCCAAGGCCGTTGCTACCTTGCTTATCGAAGCCACATGCATTGGTGTTTGTAAGGTCAATTCTTCGTTAGTTTCACGTTTAGCAAATCCGGCGGCCCTGGAATAAATAATAACCCCATTTTTAGCTAACAGGAATTGTCCGCTAAAACCTGATTTATTAATCCAATTCGTATAATAAGCCCTTGCACTATCCAATAAATATTGTTTGCGGGCGGCAGTTGGGGGAGGCATTTTGACCTCACTCGCTATTGATTGTGGTGTATCGCTCGCCTTTTCAGTACATGCCGTTAAAAAAAGTATCAAAAGGACCCCGAATATGTAGATAGTATTTTTCATTGGCGGTAAAATTAGTAATTTTGAATATGACACCTGAAAGTTATTCCCTTGCATTCGAAGAATTACAACGCATTGTTTCAGAAATGGAGCAAGGAGATATTGGCATTGATGAATTAGCCGTGAATGTAAAACGCGCCTCTGAGCTTATTCTATTCTGTAGAAATAAATTAAAAACCACTGAAATGGATGTGGCGGAAATTCTTAAGCAACTTGGAGAAGAAGGCGATGGTGCAAGCGCTTAATTGCTACCTTTGCAAAAAAAATGTATGTCGGATTCTCGCTATCAAGCGCGGGGTGTATCAGCTGGAAAAGAGGATGTTCACCAAGCCATCAAAAACATAGACAAGGGCTTATTTCCAAAAGCCTTCTGTAAAATTGTTCCAGACTATTTAACCCAAGATACCGATTATTGCATTGCGATGCATGCGGATGGCGCCGGGACAAAATCCTCGTTAGCGTATATGTACTGGAAAGAAACGGGAGATTTGTCCGTATGGAAGGATATCGCGCAGGACGCCCTAATTATGAACATTGATGATTTACTGTGCGTTGGGGCCACCGGACCTATATTAGTTTCATCAACCATTGGAAGAAACAAACGCTTAATTCCGGGAGAGGTAATCAAAGCCATTATTGAAGGAACAGAGGAAGTACTCGCCATGCTACGCTCAGCAGGCATGGATATTTATTCTACGGGGGGCGAAACCGCCGATGTTGGCGACTTAGTACGTACGATTATTGTAGATTCTACCGTTGTTTGTCGCATGAAACGTAACGAGGTGGTAAGCAATCATACGATTAAACCAGGAAATGTTATTGTTGGATTCGCATCCTTTGGTGAAGCAAGTTACGAAAACGGGTATAATGGAGGGATGGGAAGTAATGGATTAACCGCAGCTCGACATGACGTATTCAACAGCGTACTCGCCGAAAAATATCCCGAAAGTTACGATCAAGGCATTCCGGCAGAATTAGTATACAGCGGTACTAAATCACTGACCGATTCTGTGGAGGGTGCTCCCATCAATGCTGGAAAGCTTGTGCTTTCCCCTACTCGAACTTATGCTCCTTTGCTCTTGAAAATCCTCTCGAACTATCGTAATGAAATTGACGGAATGGTGCATTGTTCAGGAGGCGGTCAAACCAAAGTTTTACACTTCGTAGATCAGGTTCATATTGTTAAGGATCAATTATTCCCGTGCCCACCCTTATTCAAAATGATACAAAAAGAATCTGGCACATCTTGGCAAGAAATGTATAAAGTATTTAACATGGGGCATCGTTTCGAAATATATACCAATGAGGAAACAGCATCAAAGTTGATTGATATCGCTCGTTCGTTTAACATTGAAGCTAAAGTAATTGGTCATGTCAAGGCATCAGAGCAAAGAGAAGTAACGATTAAGAGTGAATTTGGAGAATTTCATTACGAATAGCGTCTTTTTTTTAAAATTCCTTTAAGAAAAGAAATGGTTTTCTTACTTTTGCCTCCCGTTAAATACGGTGGGATGGGTGAGAGGCTGAAACCAACAGTTTGCTAAACTGTCGTACGGGTAACTGTACCGCGGGTTCGAATCCCGCTCCCACCGCAATAACGTGGAGGTTGGAAGGGATGAGAAACCGCAGGGTTCGTGCCGTAGCGAAGCGAAGACTCCGAAGGAAATCCCACTCCTACCGCAATAACGTCGAGGTTGAAAGGGATGAGAAACCGCACGGTTGCTTAAATAAAAAAGGATATAACATCAACAACGGTTGATGGATGTTAAAAATATTAGAGGATGATTCGTTCGGGGCGTAGCGTAGTCCGGTCATCGCGCCTGGTTTGGGACCAGGAGGTCGCAGGTTCGAATCCTGCCGCCCCGACTGGGGATGAGCAATCATCCCCTTTTTTATTTTGGTCCCGTAGCTCAGCTGGATAGAGCAACTGCCTTCTAAGCAGTAGGTCTTTGGTTCGAATCCAAACGGGATCACATGAAGCGCCTTACAGAAATGTGAGGCGTTTTGCTTTGTAATACATTGTATATCAATGGTATACAAAAACTATCAATCCCAAACAACGAAGCTTATTCGATGGATTTGGTGATTTTTGCTCAACCTAAGGCACTCTGTTAGCTTTCTATTGAGCTAAACGTTGAAATTGAGAAACCCTGATAGGTGCCTTATTTTTTCACAAATCGTTTTGTGAACTCTTTTTGGTTGGAACGATCCTTCAAGTGCACTAAATAAATACCTGAATTCAACGATTGAGTATGAACCGTAAATTCATTCCCTGTTAATACCTCTTTTGAAATGACCTTACCTGTCAAATCCGTCAAAAGAAGTTCGTATTCGCTCGAATTTTCAACCATTAGTGTTATTTTATCCTCTGCTGGATTAGGATACAAGAGCATGGATGAGGATTCGCCTTGCAGGGCTTCATCGTTCAAGCCAGCAAATGCCTGATTAAGCACCGGCAATTCAATGTGCGTAGGATATTCGGGTGCAAAAGCGATGCGGTTGATGGCCACTCTTGGCGCCATTTCAACACCTTCATAAACATACGTTTGACCATCACCCGGCTTACGACGGAAAAATTCTCCTGGCATAATGGGCAAATTCGGATTAACTTGATAGCGCGTGTAGTTTGAGCTGGAAATAAGTACTTTAATCCTGTGGCCTTTACCAAAGGTATAAGCAATCGGCAACATCTGGAAATGGTACTCATATACATCACCAATGTTGATATTATCGAAAACCGCC
>JBJTWL010000080.1:0-10379 GCA_046081745.1 Flavobacteriales bacterium
CGCTGCCGGAGGATCTCCGTCAATCGAACCGAAGTTTCCTTGTCCGTCGACCAACGGATAACGCAAACTCCAATCCTGCGCCATACGCACCATGGTATCGTAAACGGAACTATCACCATGCGGGTGATACTTACCTAACACTTCACCGACAATACGCGCTGATTTTTTATACGGACGATTTGAATAAACACCTAAGTCTTGCATGCCGTACAATACACGTCGGTGTACTGGTTTAAACCCATCGCGTACGTCAGGCAATGCACGAGAAACGATAACAGACATCGAATAATCGATGTATGCTGATTTCATTTCATCCTCAATATTTATCTGTATAATTTTTTCACCTTCTGCCATAATCTTCGAGCCCTGTTATTGTAATATTATTTTGAATCACAAATTTAACAAATCGCCCTGCGTGCGTGACCCAATCATTAAGGAATTTACTAACAATTTTGGCTTGTATCTGTGAATAAAACAGGCCCTGTAACTTAATAGCGAATAATCTTGTTTCAATAGGGAAGAATTTGAACTTTGGATAAAGATTAAAATTATATTTGCACTTATAATAATGTAGGATGGAGGCTAAGTTTTCGCCAAGGGTTAAAGATTTGATTCGAATAAGTAGGGAAGAGGCAGTTCGATTAAAAAACGAGTTTGTGGCACCTGAACATTTGGTACTTGCCATTATTAAATTAAATGAAGGAAAAGCATTTGAATTACTGAAGGAGTTTGACGTTTCGTTTAAAACACTTACCAATGAATTGGAACAAATTTTAAAGCAGTCTGCCACAAATGCGGTGTTTCTCCCAGCCAATATCCCGCTGTTAAAACAATCAGAGAATATTTTAAAACAATCGTTTTTGGAATCGAAGTTGTTCAGATCAAGCATGATTGGGACAGAACACATTCTTTTAACCGTGTTAAAATACGAGGATTGTGTGGCATGTCAAGTGCTTAATAAATATGGAATTATGTATGAAAATCTTAAAGAAGAATATATGTCAATGAATCAAGAAAGTAAATTTCCAAGAGCGGAGTTTCCAGGAAGTAATGAGGAGGAAGAAGAAACAGGAGGCGTGCCTAAAAGACCTGCTGATTCCAAATCTAAAACCCCGGTGCTGGATAATTTTGGTCGGGATTTAACTAAAATGGCGGAGCTTGGTCGATTGGATCCAATAGTAGGTCGTGAAAAAGAAATCGAACGCGTAAGCCAAATCTTATCCCGAAGAAAAAAGAATAATCCTATTCTAATTGGTGAGCCCGGCGTTGGTAAAAGTGCTATCGCTGAAGGTCTGGCGCTTCGCATTGTTCAGCGAAAAGTGTCTCGAATTCTTTTCGACAAGCGAGTGGTCTCCTTGGATTTAGCCTCGTTGGTTGCCGGAACAAAATACCGTGGTCAGTTTGAGGAGCGCATGAAAGCGGTGATGCAGGAATTGGAGAAGAACCCCGATATCATTCTATTTATTGATGAAATACATACCATTATTGGTGCAGGTGGCGCAAGTGGTTCTTTGGATGCGTCGAATATGTTCAAACCAGCTTTAGCACGCGGTGAACTTCAAGCAATTGGTGCGACAACTCTAGATGAGTATCGTCAATATATCGAGAAAGATGGGGCGCTAGAACGACGTTTCCAAAAAGTGATCGTAGAGCCTACCACCATTGATGAAACGATTCAGATTCTGCATAACATCAAAGAGCGTTATGAAGAGCATCATTCGGTGACTTACACGCCTGAAGCAATTACAGCATGTGTAAAATTAACAGAGCGATATATCACGGACCGTCACTTGCCGGATAAAGCCATTGATGCCTTAGATGAAGTAGGTTCAAGGGTGCACATTACGAACATTAACGTTCCCAAAGAAATAGTTGAGATTGAGCAAGAAATTGAGAATATAAAAGTCAAGAAAAGTGAAGTTATCAAAGCGCAGCAATATGAGAAAGCGGTTGAGTTTAGAGATACTGAGCGAAAACTTTCAGAAAAATTAGAAGAAGAGAAGCGTAAATGGGAAGAGTCTTCTAAAAGTAACCGGATTACTATTACTGAAGAAGATGTTGCTGAAGTTGTTTCCATGATGAGCGGTATTCCATTGACTAAAGTTTCCCAAACGGAATCGGGTAAGTTGGTAAATATGACCGATGCGTTAAATGGTAAGGTCATTGGTCAAGACGAGGCGGTAATGAAGGTAGTGAAAGCGATTCAACGTAACCGAGCAGGATTGAAAGATCCAAACAAACCGATTGGTTCCTTCTTTTTCTTAGGACCAACGGGAGTTGGAAAAACGCAATTAGCCAAAGTACTTGCAAAGTATCTTTTTGATACCGAAGATGCGTTGATTCGAATTGATATGTCTGAATACATGGAGAAATTTAGCATTTCACGCTTAGTGGGGGCGCCTCCAGGATATGTAGGGTATGAAGAAGGTGGGCAACTGACCGAAAAGGTTCGTAGAAAACCGTATTCAATCATTCTATTGGATGAAATTGAAAAAGCACACCCAGATGTATTCAATCTATTGCTCCAAGTATTAGATGATGGACATATGACCGATGGCCTTGGTCGTAAGATTGATTTCAAGAATACGATTTTGATCATGACCTCGAATATCGGAGCACGTCAATTGCAAGAATTTGGCACTGGAGTAGGTTTTGGCACCAAAGCGAAAGAGGAGGCGAGGGAAGAGAATTCCAAAGCTGTAATTCAAAATGCCCTGAGAAAAGCGTTTTCACCGGAGTTTTTAAACCGAGTGGATGACATGATTATGTTCCGTTCATTGACAAGAGAAGATATCCATAAAATCATCGATCTGGAATTGGACAAATTAATCCTTCGCATCAAAACCCTTGGATATAACCTGGAGATGACAGAAAAAGCCAAAGATTTTATTGTTGAAAGAGGATATGATGAAAAGTTTGGGGCGCGACCATTGAAGCGAGCAATTCAGAAGTTCATTGAAGATCCACTCGCAGAGGGAATCATCAATCATAACATGACTGAAGGAGATACCGTACTTATGGATTTTGAAGATGGGAAAGAGGAACTTAGTCTTAAGGTGAAAAAACAAAAAGGTAAAAAGTCAAGTCCCGATAAACAAGAATAGAAATTATAAGACATAAAAAAAGGAGCATTTAGCTCCTTTTTTTATGCTCATTAAAATGAGAATCTACACCTTCGCGATCGTTTCGCTCATGTATTCCCCATTTTTCAATTTATTGACAATTTTAGAAAAACACTCGATGGTATAATTCACATCTTCCATGGTATGAACCGCCGTTGGAATCAAACGAAGAATGATCATCCCTTTAGGAACTACTGGATAAACCACCATCGAACAGAAAACATTATAATTCTCACGTAAATCATAGATTAAATTCGTGGACTCAGGAATAGAACCATTCATGTATACCGGGGTAACACACGAGTTAGTTGGCCCAATTTCAAATCCAGCGGCTTTAAGTCCAGATTGTAACGCATTCGTGATTTCCCATAATCGATCTTTTAATTCGGGCATGGTTCGAATCAATTCAAGACGTTTAATCGCTCCAACAACCAGTGGAAGCGGCATGGCCTTAGCAAAGATTTGGGAACGCATGTTATATCGCAGGTATTCAACCACTTGCGCGTCGCTGGCAACAAATCCGCCAATCATTGCGAAGGATTTCGCAAAGGTTCCGAAATAAATATCAATATCATCTTGTACCCCTTGTTCTTCACCTGCACCAGCCCCCGTTTTTCCTAAGGTTCCAATTCCGTGGGCGTCATCTACAAAAAGACGGAAATTGTAATTCTTCTTAAGGGCTACAATTTCTTTCAAAATCCCTTGATCACCACGCATTCCGAATACACCTTCCGTGATGAGTAAAATTGCTCCTCCTGTTTCCTCGGCTAATTTAGTAGCACGTTGCAATTGTTTTTCACAATCCTCAATGTCGTTGTGCTTGAATACATAGCGCTTACCCATGTGCAGACGAACACCGTCAAGAATACAAGCATGAGATTCCGCATCGTAAACAATCACATCGTGACGGTCAACTAAACAATCAATGGCAGATACGACCGCTTGATAACCGAAATTCACAAGAATTGAATCTTCTTTTGAAACAAAATCAGCCAACTCGCGCTCTAATTGTTCGTGATAATTTGAGTTACCACTCATCATGCGTGCACCCATTGGCATTGCAAATCCATAGTTCGCTCCGGCATCCGCATCAACCTTCCTTACTTCTGGATGATTTGCTAATCCCAAATAATTATTTAATGACCAGTTTAATTTTTCTTTTCCGCGGAAATTCATGTGCGGACCAATGTCGCCTTCCAATTTTGGAAACGTAAAATAACCGTGTGATTCTTTCGCGTGCATTCCGATGGGACCACGATTTGCTTGGATTTTTTCAAAAATATCAGCCATATTCTGCTTATTCTGTAGTTAATTATGCTACAAAGGTACGCTTAATGATAGAACACGTGATTTTACATAGGCTATTTTTTCAACAACCTGTGTTTAATGATTTAGTAATAAATAGCTCTTCGTACCTTGGAAATATACTTTGCTAAACGGATTACTTGTTTCGTATACCCAAATTCGTTGTCGTACCACGTGTACAACACCACGTTCTTTCCGTTTTTAGAAACGATGGTTGCGTTGGAGTCATAAACGGAACAACACGTATTTCCTATGATATCAGAGGAAACCAGTTCTGGGTCAAACGAATAGAAAATTTGGTTAACGAGATCCCCGTTTAATGCAGCGTCTTTGATGAGTTCATTGATGGCTTCAATGCTTGTTTCCTTTTTCAATTCCAAGCTCAAAATCGCCAATGAACCATTCGGTGTTGGTACGCGAACAGCATTAGCTGTTAATTTATCTTGAAGTGATGGGATCACTTTGGTAACTGCGCTTCCCGCACCGGTTGATGTAATAACCATGTTGATGGCTGCTGAACGGCCACGACGCACTTTCTTGTGCATGTTATCTAATAAATTTTGATCGTTCGTGTAGGCATGTACCGTTTCGATATGTCCTTTCTCAATCCCGAGTTTGTCTTCAATAACTTTTAGAATCGGACTAATGGCGTTGGTGGTACAGGATGCCGCGGAGTATATTTTCTCGTTTTCTAGGTCAAGCGTACCTTGGTTGATGCCAAATACAATATTTGGGATTTCCTTACCCGGTGCTGTTAGTAAGACCCTCGAAACACCTTTTGCATTTAAATGCCGAGACAAGGCTTCTCTGTTGGTGTAAATTCCTGTGTTATCAATAACTAAGGCGTTATTAATTCCAAATGAAGTATAATCAACATCCTCTGGCGCTGATGCTTCAATCATTTGAACTACTTGGCCATTTATAATTAAACACTTACGCTCTAAATCAACATTCACCGTTCCTTTAAAAGCGCCGTGTACTGAATCGTTGCTCAATAAAGAGGCACGCTTTGTAATGTCCTTGTCTGTATTTCCTCGGGTTACGATGGCACGTAGTCTTAATTGCTGACCTTTTCCTGCCTGACGAATCAATTCGCGGGCAGCGAGTCTACCAATTCGACCAAATCCATAGAGGACTACATCGCGTGGCTCAAAACTTGGAGCGCTTGTTTGATTAAAACTGCCTAATTTGTTTTTTAGAAAGTCCAACTTAGAAAGCCCGTTGCTTTCTGTTGACCATTCATTGGCTAGTTTTCCAATATCTAATTTGGAAGGCGCTAAGTTCAGCGTTGCGATTATTTCCGCTAATTCTGCCGTAGTAAATACGTCGATCGGTTTATTTACCACTTTGCCCGCATACTCATGCAGATTGAGGATTTCAGAAATGGTGACATCAAGAAGATGATGTCTAAAAAGTACTAATTCGATGCCTTGGTCGTATAATAATTCGCCGACCTTTCCCTGCAGTTTTACTGCTGCTCGTTCCTGTTCAATGTGATTTTTGAGCTCTTGCTCATAGCCAAGTGATACACTCATGTTGTTGTTGATTGATGATGAAAAATAAACAAAAAAAAAGGCCGCGAAAACGCAGCCTAGTATATTATCCTAAATAAGATTTTAATAATTTGTTTCGTGAGGTATGTCGCAGTCGACGAATTGCTTTTTCTTTAATTTGACGAACACGTTCACGAGTCAAGTTGAACTTGGCACCGATCTCTTCCAAGGTAAGGCCATGATTCATTCCGATGCCGAAAAATAAACGAATGATTTCACGTTCTTTATCGGTTAGCGTACTTAGTGATCGTTCGATTTCTCGCTGCAAGGATTCCGCCATCAAGCCAGAGTCTGTACGTGCTGTGTCGTTGTTTACCATAACGTCAATGAGTGTCCCTCCATCCTCGTTGGTGGAAAGTGGAGCATCCATGGATACGTGGCGTCCAGAAACATTAAGACTTTCTTTGATTTTTTCTTCTGGAACCTCTAGCGCTTCTGCCAATTCTTCAGCCGAAGGCGGGCGCTCAAATTCTTGCTCTAAGCGTGAGAATGCTTTATTGATTTTGTTTAATGAACCTACTTGATTGAGCGGTAAGCGAACAATACGCGCCTGCTCAGCTAATGCCTGAAGAATGGATTGACGAATCCACCATACGGCATAAGAGATGAATTTGAATCCACGTGTTTCATCAAATTTCTGGGCTGCTTTAATTAGACCTAAATTGCCTTCATTAATTAAATCGGGTAGGGTAAGTCCTTGATTTTGATATTGCTTGGCAACAGAAACCACGAATCGAAGGTTCGCTCGGGTTAATTTTTCTAAGGCTTTTTGATCACCCGCTTTTATTTTGCGTGCTAACTCAACTTCTTCTTCAGCAGTAATTAATTCTTCGCGACCGATATCCTGTAGATATTTATCCAGGGATTGACTTTCGCGGTTCGTAATAGATTTGGTTATTTTTAACTGTCTCATTAGATAATTTAAGGAATGTTTAGTTACTTATGTTGTAGAGCAAAGTAAAACGAAAAAATGTGGAATCTAAAATTTTTGTCTTGCGATTTTCAACAACTTTTCAACCATGCTGGTTTAGTAACTTTTTTGTAACCTAAAGTCCAAACCCTTTATAATCCCTCGCCCCACTTGGTGTGACAATCTCCAATAAAACACCTCTATTAACCCCATTAAGCTTGCTTGTTAGCTCGTCAACATTCTCTACTGGGTCGTTGTTTATTTTTGTAATCACGGTACCTTCCGTAATCCCGATCGACTTTAATTTACCCGTGGTTATGCTCTTTACTTTTACGCCAAATGAGATATTCAGGTCTTTCTTTTCTTTATCGGTTAGCTCTGTAAAGGTAGCTCCAAGTGCAAAATTCTTGGTGATTTCTTCTTTGCTTAATAATTCCGTTTCACCATCCTTGTTTCTAAGCACTAAATCCAGGACTTCTTCATCGCCATTTTTCGTTCTGATGGTTACTACAACCTTATCGCCAGGTCTGCGTTTTCCTATTTCTTCTTGCAATTGAGCTGGCGAATTAACTTCTTTTACGCCAATCTTAAGGATTACGTCCCCGGTTTTCAAACCTCCTTTGTCCGCAGATCCGCCATCAACTACGCTGTTAATGTAAACCCCTTTCAAATTGGGTAGCTTTTCTTTTTCTTTTAATTCTTGATTGATTGAAGAGATTTGAACACCCAAATAGGCACGTTGAACTAAGCCGTAATCAATTAAATCTTTTACCACCTTTTCCATAAGGTTAACCGGTATTGCAAAGGAATAACCAGAATAAGCACCGGTTTGAGAAGCAATCGCGGTATTGATGCCAATCAATTCTCCTTTGGTATTAACCAATGCACCCCCGCTATTTCCTGGGTTTACGGCCGCATCGGTTTGAATGAATGATTCAATAGGCACTACGTCTTTATCGGTTCGGTCAGAAAGTAAATTAATATTTCGTGCTTTTGCACTTACAATACCTGCAGTAACGGTAGAAGTGAGGTTAAAGGGGTTTCCAACAGCCAAAACCCATTCTCCGATTCTCAACGCATCGCTGTTCCCGAATTTCATAGGAACAAAGGTTCCACTTCCTTCAATTTTTAGGACAGCCAAATCTGTACTGGGATCGGCACCCACAACTTTCGCTGTGTATTCCGAATTGTCGTTTAGTATTACATGAATTTCTGAAGCATTTTCAATGACATGGTTGTTGGTTACAATGTATCCCTCAGATGATATAATTACACCCGATCCTGCGCCAGATCCGTACTGTTTAAATTCGCGACCTCCAGCACCCGGGCCATAAAAAAACTCTTGAAACATATCCCGCTGAAAGGTGGTTGAAACCACTTTGGTTGTGACGTGAACCACTGAATTAACACTGGTTTCTGATGCTGCAGTTAAATCTGGCAATACCTCTCCATTTAATCCGACCGGGTGTGCATAGAAATTATTACCATCCAACACCTTATCTGATAGTTTAGTGGTCGTGGATTGGTATGTTAAATAAGCGGCTAAGGGCAGCGCTCCTCCTAAAAAAGAAACTAATAATACATTGAGCAAATTTTTAACTTTCATGTGCATCATATTTAATTTTAATGCAATAATAATAAGCTGTTTGAATATTTGAAATTCAAGTGCTGTTAAAGATTGTTAAGCACATTTACTAACATTTTCCTACATTTACACCATGTTAATTCAGTTTGAAAAATACCAAGGGGCAGGAAATGATTTTATCCTCGTTGATAACCGAAATGGTACGTACAACTCGTTAGGAATTGATCAAATTGTAAGGTTATGTAATCGACATTACGGTATTGGTTCAGACGGTTTTATTTTTATAAATGATTCAAGCAATTCCGATTTTGAAATGGATTTTTATAATCCAGATGGTTCAAAGAGTTTTTGCGGTAATGGGGCTCGTTGCGCGGTGGCTTTTGCAAACACCTTGGGCATTGATTCTTCAACCCAAACCTTTCAAGCAATCGATGGTAAGCATGCTTATTCGTTTGATGATACTTCAGTGGCTATTCATATGGGGGATGTTAACCAGATAGAATGCTTTGGGACCGATGCGGCATACATTCACACAGGTTCTCCGCATTACATGGTTTTGTCCGACGATTTAAGTACAGAAAACACACTTTCTATTGGAAGAGCCATCCGATTTTCTGAAACCTATGTCGCGGAAGGCGTCAATGTAAATTTAATTCGAATGAAATCCTCGCATGAAATCGATGTTTCAACGTATGAAAGAGGGGTGGAATATGAAACATTGGCTTGTGGAACCGGGGCAACGGCTTGCGCCTTGTTTCAAGCCTATAAAAACGAATTACATCAAGGAGAAATCAGCGTGAACGCGAAAGGCGGAAAATTGGCAGTTCGTTTTGTTCGTAATGAAGTAGGCTTTGAACAAATTTGGTTATTAGGTCCCGCGGTTAAGGTGTTCAACGGTCAAATATTTCTGCCATGAGTTTTTTGAAGGGGGAAACCATCGCTTTGAGGGCTGTAGAGCCGAATGATGCATCTACGTTGTTTATTTGGGAGAATAATCGGTTGAATTGGCGAGTTAGCCATACGGAAGTTCCCTTTTCAATGCATAATATTCATCAACTTATTGAGCAGTTTTCAAACCTTAGAAATTCAGGACAGTTACGTTTGATGATTGATCGCAAAGAGACTGCTAAGCCCGTCGGTACCATTGATTTGTTCGATGTCAATTTTAAGCATGGATTCGCCACCATCGGAATATTAATTGCTGACGATTGCGACCGTGGTCAAGGTATAGCCACTGAAGCACTTTCGCTTTGTATAGCCTACTGCAGAGATGAGTTAGAGTTGAGAAACTTACAATGTTTCGTGCAATCAGATAACATTTCGAGTATCAACCTGTTTCGAAAGTTAGGATTTCGAGAGGTGGGTATTCGCAAGGAGTGGTATATTTACAACGGAAAATTAACGGATGAAATCGCGTTTCAATTATGTTTAAAAAATCAAAAAAAGGATTCTATATAACGGTTGCAGCCAGCCTTGTAATTATCATATTTTTAGTGCTCTTACCTAAACTATTGGTGCTCTGGTCGGGCATGTCTACGACTACAAATTCCGAGAACCTTGCTTTTTTAATCGCTTCTCCTACATCTCCTGATGACTTAGCTAACCAATTAGAGAAAGAAGGGTTGATTGACGATAAAGAAGCGTTCTTGAAGGTGGCCTCATATAAGAATTTAAATAAAAATCGAATAGCGATAGGGATGTATGAAATTCAGCCACATACATCCTTTCGAACCTTACTAAACGGCTTTACCATTAATTCAGCCGGAAACGGAAATGCTGAAGTAGAGGTTCCTGTGACCTTTAATAATTGCAAAACCATTTATCAAATGGCAGGAAAAGTTTCTGCCTGTCTTGCGCTTGATAGTTCTAAATTGATTTCCCATTTGCTTTCGGGTTCAACCTTA
>JBJTWL010000081.1:0-10928 GCA_046081745.1 Flavobacteriales bacterium
GGAATGCGAATTCGTTCGAGAGGAGCCTTTAATACCAATGGTTCAACAAGTGCTTGTATTTTCATGGGCTCAGGAGAAACAGAGGATTACCAAGTGAATATTCAAATTCCTCCGGTTAACCCATTCACGTATACGTGGAACACGAATCCTGCGGCAAGTGGTGCGAATGCCACGACGGTTGCAACCAACCCAGGTCCTGGAAACACTGCTATAAACTACATTGTTACGGCAACCAATCCTGTTACCGGATGCGTTAACACGGATACTACGAATAACATAACCGTATATCCGGCTATTTTGCCTCCTACCGTAACGAACAGCGCCCATTGCGGTATCCAAGTTCCAACCGCTACGGCGAATGATGTAAACAGTTTTGTTGGGCCGAATTACAACTGGTATGCCACGGCGGTGAATGCTAACGCGCTTCAAAGCACTGCCGCGAATACTTTCGCTGGTTTCATAGGTAATACCACAACGCTTTACGTTGCGGTGGAGGATACCCTAACGGGTTGTGAAACTTCCAGTACTCCAGTAACCATTACGGTAACCCCTGGGCCTGCCTTAACTTTAGCTGCCTTAGGTGATACTATTTGCGTTGGTTCGAGTACATCGGCAATTGGGTTAACCACGGGAGCTGGAACGTATAACTCCTTTACCTGGTCTCCCGCGAATGGAGTGAGCGGTAATGAAATAACCGGTTGGACATTCAACCCAGCGGTATCCACTACGTATACTTTAGTAGCCACTCAGTCGGCTGCCCCCAACTGCAGTAACCAAGATACCTTGTCCATTTCCGTGGATCAGGTAATTCCACCTGCACCTACGGTTCCACAAAGTTTATTCAACGTTTGTTCTGGAACCAACAGCGTTCTTTTACAGGCTGGTGGTCCCGTGGTAAATAACAACTTTACCTATACCCTTAATTTCTTCGATTCGTTTGGAGATGGGTGGAATGGTAATACCATTAACGTGAACGTAAACGGTAACCCTGTGTTAAGCGGCGTTACCTTAGCGAATGGATTCACAGGCTCACTAACGTTCAATGTAACCGGAGGTAGTTTAATTACAACCCAATTTAATGCGATTGGATCTTGGATTGGAGAATGTACCTACAATATCGTTAACAACAACGGTAATGTAATTTTCTCTGGTACTCCAGCGAGTGCTTCAGGTCCTCCAAACTTAACCACCCCATACCAAGTTCCTGGCGTGGCTCAACCCAATTATGTTGTTAACTGGTACAATGCCAGCAATAACGGAACCAATATTGGAACAGGAACACCGCTGCAATCGGTTGGAACTTCCGTTATGCCAACAGCGACCAGTGGAACCTACATGTTCTACGCTGGATTATCCCTTGGTGCATGTAACAGTGTTACCGTTCCTGTAACGGTTAATGTTGCCGATGTTGTTGCCACGGTTACACCTTCTAACACATGTATAGGTCAAACCAATGGTACCTTTACCGCTACGAATTTCCAATGTGGAACTGCACCATTTACGTATTCCGTAAACAACGGTGCATTTGGTGCCATACCAACGAATTTGGCGGCTGGTCCTCATACGGTGGTCATTCGAGATGCGAACCTTTTACTTTCCACCACCTATAATATCACGGTTGGGGTAGATAGCACCATACCTCCTGCTCCTATCGTTCCTCAAAACATTTTCAACGCTTGTTCAGGAACCAACAGTGTATTGGTAGCAGCGAATGCTCCGGTAAACCAAGGGACACAAACGTATACCCTTAATATGTTTGATTCATTTGGTGATGGTTGGAACAACAATACAATCAATGTGTATGTAAACGGCAATGTTGTGCTGAATGGAGCCACTTTCAATACTGGATATAGTAGCTCCGTGACGTTCACTGTTAGTGGCGGTAACGCGGTTACTACCCAATTCAATGCAATCGGCTCATGGATTAATGAATGTACCTACACGATCACCAATGCTGCGGGTACTGTAATATTCTCAGGGACTCCTTCCAGTTTCCAAGGTCCTCCAAACTTGAACCCTGCGCACATTGTACCTACTCCTGTTCAGCCGAACTACGTGGTAAATTGGTATAATGCAAGCAATAATGGTTCGTTTGTAGGAACAGGTTCTCCATTTGAAACCGTTGGTACTACCGTAATGCCGAACTCTGTAAACGGAACCTACATGTTCTACGCGGGGTTATCCTTAGGGGCGTGTAACAGTGCTACTACGGTTCCTGTTACAGTGAATATCGCTGACGTATCGGCAACGATTACGGCCGTCAATGCAACCTGTAACGGTGTTGCTAATGGATCGTTTACGGCAACGAATTTTACCTGCGGTACGGGTCCTTTTGATTACTCCGTTAACAATGGTCCTTTTGGTGCAATTCCAAATAATTTACCTGCCGGTAACCATACCGTAATTATTCGTGATGCGAACCTTTTACTCTCTTCCGTTTACAACATCACGGTAGGTCAACCCGCATGGTCCATTAATGCTCCTGTTGCAGCCGCAAACGGTAACGCATGTGTAAATGACCTATCAGAAATCATATCTGCCTCTGCAACCATTCAAGGACAAACCCAAGTAGTGGTTGATACGTTCTTCCTAGCGACCAACGTATTCTTCCCTCAAGGTCAAGGTGGATCTCAAACCTTTACCCAAAACGTGACCATTCCTGCGGGAGCAACGGTTACGGGTACGGTATTAAGTGTAAATAATGTTACCACTGCAACGGGTGGATGGCCGGCCGATTACAACATTTCGTTGTCAGGGGCTTCAACCCTTAATAGTACTGTACTTGCTAACGTAATTGGACAAGTGACGAATGCAGGGCCGTATACTCAAAACCCAACCTTAATTGGTAATAATGGTGGAAACGTTACGGTTACCCTACAGAACACCTATCCTCCGGGAACCGGTTTCTTTGGATCTGTAGAATTGATTGTAACGTATACCCTGCCTGCAGTGGCATCCAACATGACCTGGTGGAATGCTCCATCAGCGGGAACACAGCAAGGTACAGGGTTTAGTTTAGAGTCTGTTGGTACCGGTGTTTTACCAAACACGTTAACTCCAGGTGTATATAATTTCTATGCACAAGGAGAAGCCAATGGATGTTCTTCCCTTACACGTACCTTAGTAACGGTTACGGTACATGCCTTACCTAACGTAAATGGAGGAAATAACCAAGCACTTTGTATTGGTCAATCGACCTCTCTTACCGCAACGGGTGCTCCGACATTAACTTGGAATAATGGCATTTCAAATGGTGTGTCCTTTACACCGAATGCCACAAACAACTATGTGGTAACGGGTGTGGATAACAACGGTTGTATCAATTACGATACGGTAACTGTTGTAGTAAATCCATTACCTAACGTAAGTGCAGGAAACAATCAAACGGTTTGTTTGAATACTCCAGTGGTATTGAACGGTGCGGGTGCAAGTACCTATGTTTGGAACAATGGTGTAATCAATAATACACCTTTCACACCAACCACAACGAACAACTATATTGTAACAGGTACCGACGTAAACGGATGTGTAAACTCTGACACGGTTACGGTTACAGTCCTTCCGTTACCTAACGTTAATGCTGGTCAAGACTTTGCAATATGCGTTGGATTAGGTTCTACCTTAACTGCAACAGGAGCCAGTACATACCAATGGAACAACAACGTGCTAAACGGTGTTACCTTCTTCCCGAACACTACCACTACCTACACGGTAATTGGAACGGGAGCTAACGGATGTTCTTCTCAAGATTCTGTTGTTGTAACCGTTAATACTACGCCTAGTATTTCATTAACAAATGGTGGTGCTGCTTGTGCGAACGGCAACGTTGCACTTAACGCGACTACAACAGGAGCATTTGGTGGGTTCTGGTCAAGTACAAACGGTACAGGTACATTTGCACCTAACGTTTCAAATGCAAACGTAGTCTACAATGCAAATGCGAATGATCCTGCTACCGTAACGTTTGTATTTGTTGCATTCAATCAGTGTGGTGCATCAAATGATACAACAACAATTAATATACTTGGATTACCGTCTGTAAATGCTGGAGTTGATGCCTCAGTTTGTACTGGAACGAATACAACGCTTACAGCTACGGCTTCAGGTAACGTAGTATGGAACAACGGCATCTTAAACGGTGTTGCATTCCCTGTGGTTGGTGGAACAACCAACTACATTGCTACCGCAACTGGTGTTAATGGATGTACCAATACCGATACGGTTTCGATTACCGGTCTTGCATTACCGCAAGTAAATGCGGGTAACGATCAAACGATTTGCTCAGGTGATTTTGTTACCCTTAACGCTTCTGGTGCTGTAACGTATGCTTGGAATAACAACATAATTGATGGTGTTCCTTTTGCACCTTCAACTACAACCAGTTATACCGTAACAGGTACTGGAGCTAACGGTTGTGACAACACAGACAACGTAACAGTTACGGTGAATGCTTTACCAAATGCAGTGGCTATTCAAGCAGATCCTGTAACTTTAGTTGCTACTCCAGCTGGTGCAAGCTACCAGTGGATCGATTGTGCTACAGGTCAGATTATTGCAGATGCAACAAACGATACCTTAGTGGCTACTGCGAATGGAAGCTATGCGGTAATTGTAACCAATGCTAATGGATGTTCAGATACATCAGAATGTATGATTGTGGATCAAGTAGGTATCTACTTCCCTGAATCTGCGGTAATTGAATTGTATCCTAACCCAACCAACGGTATGGTTACGTTAGAGTTACCGGCACAAGAAGGAGCAACTGCTCATGTTTATGATGCACAAGGAAAATTGATTCTAACGGTAGCGAATGCTAAGAATGGAGAACAATTCGACTTAAGCAAATTATCAACTGGAGTTTATACCTTCCGTGTTACTTTAAACAACTTAACACATATTGAGAAAGTGGTAAAACACTAATCCATGGATTAACTCGTGAAAAGGCTCCTTCGGGAGCCTTTTTTCGTTAAAAGGAAATCCAATGGAAACGTGTTTTATCTGAGGAAAATTCTAACGAAGGGAATGGAACTTTTATCCAATTCAAATGGGTAAGTACCTTTTTGAGTTTTGGATGTTTTGGTGCCAAGGAAGAACCATCAATATCCAGCGATAAATATACTTGACGACGCGCATTGAAGCCATTCCATGTATTCTGAGATCCAACCAATTTCGCATCGCAGCCATATCCAAGGCTAATGCAAATCCATTTGAATCGTTTTGGTAGGTTAAGGAACGATGCAAGAGGTACAGACACCCAATAGGTTTGGCCGTTATAATCCTTTAAAAGTTGTTCCGCATAGGTGCTTCCCAAAATTTCAGGTCGTACCCCGGCGTAGGAAGTACGAGAAAATGAAAATTTTGGAATAAGCACTTGGCGCTTCAAAAAATAGGATTGAGAAAAGGCTAACCCAACCCCTACTCCATTCGCTACCATATCTGACCCTGAAAAACCCCACCCGGAACTAAAGCCATCCATAAGTTCTAAGGCGCTTAAATACGACATAGCATATACGGCTCCTACCCAAGGTTGATGTTTACCCGCTGCCCAATAATGTATACGATTGAGTTCATGGGTAAGCAAATACCCTGTGAATGCATGTCCACATTTATCCATTTGCATCCATTGTTTGGAATCGTTAAATACATGAAATGCTGAAGTACTATACGGTGCATACCACACCTGATTTAATCCCACCAGAGAACTTACAGCGGAAGCACTTAACACAGCGTGTGTAATCCCTTTTCGAACTAATAAACTATCTTTTCGTTGCGCATTCGCAAAGCAAGCTAATAAAAGCGAAACGGTAATGAAGATTATACGCATCGAACGAAAATAGGAATTAACAAAATAAAGCCAATCAAATCCACCGCAAATTTTACTTTTGTAAAAAAATAGGTATGGATCATAGCAGAAAAGATTGGAACGAAATTAAAAGCAATGACAGTTGGTCAATCTTTAAGATCATGTCTGAATTCGTAGAGGCCTATGACCGAATGGCTAAAATTGGGCCTTGTGTTGCCATCTTTGGTTCAGCACGAACTAAAACAGATAATCCGTATTATCAGCTTTCTGTAGCCTTGGCCGAGCGACTTGCCTCCAAAGGATTTGGTATTATCTCTGGCGGTGGACCAGGTATTATGGAAGCCGCAAATAAAGGCGCTCAGCAAGGCAAGGGGCCATCCGTCGGACTAAATATAGATCTTCCCTTTGAACAACACCATAATCCCTACATCGATCAAGAGCATAACCTTAAATTCGATTACTTTTTCGTGCGCAAAGTCGTATTTGTAAAATACTCTCAAGCCTTTATTATTATGCCTGGCGGATTTGGCACCCTGGATGAATTCTTTGAAGCCATGACCTTAATACAGACCAAAAAAATCAGGCATCGTCCGATTGTACTATTTGGTTCCGCATATTGGAATGGATTATTAGACTGGGTAAAACATACCATGCTGGAAAAAGAGCATAATATTTCTGCCAGCGACTTAGATTTATTTAAAGTGGTGGATGATGTTGATGCGGCAGTTGCCTATATCGAAGGCTTCTTTGAGAACCACCCCTTCAGTCCTAATTTTTAATCTGTATATTTGTTTTGATGAATTCACTGTTCGCTCAGATAAAAGCATTTGTTCTGTCCAAGTATTTTTTAAAACAACTCGGACTTATCATACTGTTTTATCTTTCTGTTGTATTTATTATGATGGTTTTTCTACGTTTTTCTACCAATCATGGAGAGAAAATCGAGGTGCCGAATCTCGTAGGAAAAAACGCGGAAGAAGCGAAAGTTATTTTAGAGGATCTTGGGCTGGAATATCAAATTCTTGATTCCATTTATGATCCATCTAAACCAGCAGGCACCATTGTTTCTCAAAATCCAAAATCAACCGCTTACTCCTTACTGTTTGTAAAATCGGGACGTACGATTGCCTTGCGGGTTACGAAAAAAACAGACATGGTAGAAATGCCAAGCCTCATTCATAAGCAATTAAAATTCGCCGAGAATACACTTCAAAGCCGGGGATTGAAATGGATTATTCGATACAAAGCTACGAACGAGGCCAATGGTTCGGTATTGGAACAATTATACAAAGGAAACCGAATCAAGGAAGGAGCGCGCATTCCGGTTGGAGCTACGATTATATTAATTGTTGGTGAAAACGACGAAGGCGAGCCCATCAGTATTCCTGACTTTTTTGGATTAACCTATAGTGATGCAAAATACATCATTGATACGTTAGGGGTATCAGTAAATTACATTTGTAATGATTGCATCACCCGTGAAGACACCCTTGCATCCCGCGTAATAATTCAAAGTCCGGAATACATTGAAGGGGAAACCGTTCCTAAGTCCACCCCGTTTACTATTCATCTCCGTAAAGATTTTAACGGATATATTGAAAACGAAGAACAATAATGCGAAGTATCCTTTTCATTTTAGCACTGGCGTGCACATCCCTCAGTTTTAGTCAAGAACTGGAATTTAATGCGGGTAAAAACATCGGAATAGATCCCATTTACGGACTTAAAAAACCGAACTCGGCAATAAAGTCTACCAGTATAGACAGCACGTTTATCTTTGCTTCCGACACCTTAAGCATACCTGTTTTTGATGACTTTTCAACCAATAAGTTTCAGGTTTTTCAAGGTGTATTTAACGCCCCTGGAAATACACAGCAAACGTATTATCGTTTACTGAATCCGTCAACCAACCTTCCATTGGCGAATGGAGTAACCTATACGAACCAAGCTACATTCAGAAGAACCTTTGATGTTGCAACCGAGACTAGTACTGATGTAGTTTTTCCTGCCTTGAATGTGATTGAAAATAATTTAACCACCTATCCACCGGTGGGTACCCCATTGTCATTATACCCGCCATATTACATTTATGATACCGTTGGGGTGCCAGACCAAAGCGATACGATTTGGATCAGTAATCCCGCCTATTTTCAAGATTCAGCAACCGTATTTTTTCAAACCATTGAGGATTCCACTAAGATATGGATCGATCGAATGGCCTACCATAACATGCGCTATGGATTAAATCCACGTTCCCTTGGTGTTGCTACCTTTGATGGGTTGGATGAAGACGGCTATCCGTACCAATTCGGAAGTACCGTAACCAATTACGGAGATCGTTTAACGTCTAAATGCATCAATCTTTCGAACTATAATGCAGGAGACTCACTCTATGTTAGTTTCTTATACCAACCTGAAGGACTTGGAGATGTACCCGAAGCGGGTGATTCCTTAATCCTTGAATTTTATGCAACGGATTTGGACCAATGGAAGCACATCTGGAGTGTATCCGGTTCTAGCGTGCACCCCTTTAAAGCGGTGCATATCCCGGTGCTTGATGATGAGTTCTTTCGAAATGGCTTTAAAATGCGATTTAAAAATTACGGCGCATTGAGCGGATCGTTGGATCATTTTCATATTGACTATGTTCATTTACGCGCCTTATCGGATTATACCGATACCTTATTCAAAGATTTTGCATTATGTTATCCATTGAATACCTTACTGCAAGAGTATACCAGCGTGCCATGGGATCATTACAAAAACACTTCAGCGGGTATAATGACCAATGGATTAGAAGTAAAAGTTTATAACGGGAGTAATTCCGCTGAAAATTATCAAAACGGTCAAATCGACGTAAAATACAACAGTACTCAGGTTGGTAATTTTAGTTTACCTGGCTTTTTATTAGCCGAGGGTAACATTAACTATAATCCCAACAGTTTGTTCACCTCGTATCATGATCTATCTGCAGGATATGAATTTGACAGAACCTTACCTGGAAATCAGCAAGTATTCACGGTGAACGCGTCTGTTTCTGCACAATTTCCCAATTTAATCAGTAATGACACCTGTCAATTTCTTCAAGGATTTTACAATTATTACAGCTATGATGATGGGTCCGCTGAGGCCGCCTTTGGCCCAACCGGTGCTCAATCCATGCTTGCGGTTCACTTCAATGCGTATGAGTCCGATTCTTTGCTCGGTGTTTACTTACATTTTGTGCCATCGGTAACCGATGTATCCAATAAGTTATTCTACCTCACGGTATGGGATGATGTGAACGGACAACCGGGTAACATCTTGTTTGAAGATGATGCATTTTCTCCAAGACAACCAACGTATGCCAATGGCTTGAATAATTTCAATGCTTATTATTTCCCTAATGGTCAAAAAGTTCCGGTTGGAAGCTCATTTTTTGTGGGCTGGAGGCAAGTGGATGCCGTTCGTTATAATCTTGGCTTAGACCGAAACATTGACCATTCACAAGAGATTTTCTACAGCGTAGATTTTGGTGCCACCTGGGAAAACCCTCCTTTTCCTGGATCTGCCATGCTACGTCCCATTGTATCCACAGCGCTCGATGGAGAGCTCGGAATGGAGCAACTAGAGCACCTTGAATATGCTGTTTATCCAAATCCAACGCAATCTGTGATTCATATCATCAGCCCATACAGCGATGAAAAGGGATTTGAATTATATGATATACAAGGTCGTTTTATCGGTGTACATCATGACAACATGATGGATTTAAGTGTACTGCAATCTGGGTATTACTTCATCCGATCTATACAACATCCTGGTCAAGTCATAAAAATTCTACGGAGTGAATGAGGATTTTGAGGTACAAGATGCCGAACAGGACGAGGAGGAATTATATGAACACCACCGCTTTCAAGTAGATCCGGGACAAAGTATCGTTAGAATCGATAAGTTTCTTATCGATCGGATGCCAAAAACTTCTCGAAATCGTATTCAGGTTGCTGCCCGCAATGGGAATGTCCTTGTAAATAAAAAAGCAGTAAAACCGAATTATCGGATAAAACCAATGGATGATATTTCCATTGTCATGCCCTACCCTGTTCGAGAAATCGAGTTGATTCCGCAAAACATTCCCTTGGATATTGTATTTGAAGATAACGAACTCTTAGTGGTTAATAAACCCGTAGGATTAGTTGTTCATCCTGGATATGGAAATTACTCTGGAACCTTAGTTAATGCCTTGGTTTATCATTTCAATCAATTACCTTCTCTTCCGAATAACTATTATGGACGACCAGGTTTGGTACATCGAATCGATAAAAATACGGCAGGGTTGTTGGTGGTAGCGAAAACCGAACATGCCTTAACACACTTAGCGAAACAGTTTTTTGATAAGTCCACCCAACGCATTTATTGGGCTTTGGTGTGGGGAGATATCACTGAGCCAGGCACCATAAATAGACCTGTTGGGCGTTCGCCAAAGAACAGAAAAATAATGACCACATTTGAAGGCGAGGATCAAGGAAAACATGCGGTAACGCATTACAAACCACTTACTCGTTATGGGTGGGTTACCTTAGTAGAATGTCGATTGGAAACCGGAAGGACCCATCAGATTCGTGTTCATATGCAGTCCATTGGTCATCCATTATTTAACGATTTTGAATATGGTGGAGATAAAATACGAACTGGACCGAATACAAATGCCTATAAATCGTATGTGCAAAAAGGCTTTGAAATGCTCCCCGGTCAAGCATTACATGCCAAAACATTAGGATTCAAACATCCTGAAACCAACGAATTATTACATTTCGATGAGCCGGTTAACGAGGGCCTAACAGCACTGCTCGAACATTGGGAAAAATGCCCTTTTGGATATTAATATTATTTTCCTAATTTTGTTAGCAAACTGCAAGTTACAAACCAAAGACTAACTATGAAAAACGCACTTATTCTTACGCTTTCAATGTTTATATTGGCCCCCGTATTTGGTCAGACTAATCAACCAAAATATATCGCTGAAGCGTTAAAAACATATGAATCCGGGAAATACTTTGAGGCAATGCCGAAGTTAGAGGCTGCTTACAACAAAATGACCAACAAAGGAAAGTCGATCTCTGAAAAAGGTGGCATGGCATACAAG
>JBJTWL010000082.1:0-4997 GCA_046081745.1 Flavobacteriales bacterium
TTTTTTCGCTACTGATGAAAGCCATTATGAGCGATCTACCTTCATTCGTGTACCCATAGGTTTCGAGTTTAACCTGTTTAGGATATAGGGTTTGAAGTGTTTGGAAGAACTGAACGACTTCATGATGGCGGGAAAAATCCCTGCCGGAATGGTAATATTTATTTAACGGAGTAGGTATGCTCACGAGTTGAGCGGTTACCAAGGTGGCACTAAGAAAAATAAGTCCGAACAGGAAATGTTTCATACAATCAAATTGACTGTAAAGCTACAAAATCGCTCTTAGAAATTATAATAAGCCTTTCACTCGTAAGAATTCATCCAAGGATTCAATGTCTCCAAACAATACTTCCCTCGCCTTGCTACCTTGGAATGACCCAATTATTCCCATGGCTTCTAATTGGTCAACAATTCGTCCTGCACGATTGTACCCTAGCTTCAATTTACGTTGAAGAAGGGAAGCGGATCCTTGTTGATTCATTACCACGATACGTGCTGAATCTACAAACATGGGGTCGATTTCATCCATATCGACATCGCCACCTCCTTCGCCGCCCTCTGGAACATATTCGGGGAGTAGAAAGGCGCTTGGGTAGGCTCGTTGATCACCCACGAATTCACAAATTTCTTCTACTTCAGGCGTATCTACAAAACCACATTGTAATCGAATCATATCTGAACCGGTGGAAATCAACATGTCTCCACGTCCAATCAATTGATCAGCACCTGAGTCATCCAGGATGGTCCTTGAATCTATTTTTGACAATACCCTGAATGCAATTCGTGCTGGAAAATTCGCTTTTATCATTCCGGTAATTATGTTCACTGATGGACGTTGAGTAGCAACGATGAGGTGAATTCCAATGGCACGAGCAAGCTGTGCGATACGCGCAATGGGGTGTTCCACCTCTTTACCGGCAGTCATGATTAAGTCTGCAAATTCATCAATAAGTACCACAATATAGGGAAGGTATCGGTGCCCTTTTTCTGGATTTAATTTGCGGCCTATGAATTTGGCATTGTATTCTTTGATGGTACGAACTCCCGCATTCTTGAGTAGTTCATAACGGTCATCCATTTCAATACAAAGCGAGTTTAGGGTATTAACTACCTTTGAAGTATCCACGATAATCGCATCTTCTTCTCCAGGAAGTTTGGCCAAGAAATGACGTTCAATTTTATTATACAGGGTAAGTTCAACTTTCTTAGGATCCACAAGAACGAATTTTACCTGTGCGGGATGTTTTTTGTAAAGTAGTGAAACTAAAATAGCATTTAAACCTACCGATTTCCCTTGACCTGTTGCCCCAGCCACGAGTAAGTGTGGCATTTTTGTTAAATCAAAAACATATGTCTCATTGGTGATGGTTTTACCCATAACAATCGGTAATTCTCCATCGAAATTTTGGAATTTTTCCGACGCGATTAATGAACGCATACTAACCATTTCCGGTTTAGAGTTGGGTACTTCTATCCCAATGGTACCCTTTCCGGGAATCGGTGCAATGATTCGGATGCCTAATGCGGAAAGACTAAGAGCGATGTCGTCTTCAAGGTTTTTAATTTTAGCAATTCGAACCCCGGGTGCTGGAATGATTTCGTACAAGGTCACCGTAGGTCCAACCGTTGCTTTGATTTTCGCGATATCGATTTTGTAGTGTGATAAGGTTTCTACGATTCGATCCTTATTGCTTTCTAATTCTTCTTTGGTTACAGAAGCACCACCACTTCCACCGTATTCTTTCAAGAGCTCAATAGGGGGGAGGAGGTATGATTCAAGGTCCATTTTCGGATCATATAATCCAAATTCGCTCACTAAATCATCCGCATTGGTATCACCGCTCGATCCTGTTGGTGCTTCCGCAACTTCCGCTGCTTCAGGATTGTCGTTGATCTCTAATTCCAAATCTGAAGGGGCTTCTTGTTGAGATTTATCAATGAAAGTGATTTCTAATTCTGAATCATCGATAAGTTCATCTTCATCCGGTTCCGGTTCGTCAAAATGTACAGGCCTTGAAACTAAGTCTTCGGTGATTTCATTCTCTTTAATTGGATTTACGACCTTCATGGAATTGTATGGTTTCTCAACGGGACTTTCTTGGTCTTCGTTGATGTCAAAGTAATCACCATTCAAGTTAGAAGGCTTGATGCGTTCTAAGAATCCGCCATAGTTTGGATTGAATAGTAAGGTGATGGTAATATAAAGCAGGACGATATGCAAAATAAACGTTGGGATACTTCCAATGGTTAAGGATAACCACTCGTTAATAAAGAATCCAAAAATGCCGCCCCCGTAATTAATGTACTCATGAAAATACCCCAGGAAAATGGACCCCCAAACCATAAAACTCAAGGTGATCATTGAAGTTCGGAGCAGAGGGAGTAATTGAACGTTGAAGAGCATTCGGACCCCAATTAGAAATCCGATGAAGCTAAATCCAATGGATGTAATACCCAAACTATTATATATTAAGGTATGGCTGAACCACGCGCCCAATTTACCTAGCCAATTGTCCGGTGCAGGTAGGTCATTGTTAAAAATGTACTCAAAAAAACCATATCCCAACACGGAGTCTTGATCAGCTTTCCAAGTTAGGAAGTAAGAAACACATCCGAAGAATAAGAAGATACTTAAAATGGTTAAAAGGGCCCCAATAGCGGTGATTACCCGAGCGGGGGTGACAAACCATTTCAATTTCTCGGATTTTGGTTTTGCCTCTTTTTTTGGTTTAGGCGTAGAGGTTTTTTCTTTCTTCCGAGTGGGCTCTGGATGGTCGTATTGTGTTTCCTCTTCTTCGAAAGGAGTGTATTCGTTATCTCGCATTCTGGGGTAAAATACGAAAGTAAGAAAAGGGTTACGTTGTTATTTACATTCGTATGATTTCTTTACACAGCAAGGTGTTAACTACCTAGGGCTTGGACATTTCTCCCATAAACTCTTCGATGCTCACTCGTTTATATTCCGTGGGTACCATGAAAAGTGTTAATGGAGGATCGATGCGTTTGAATTCAGTGAGCGTATATTTAAACATGCCCTCGTCGGTTGGTATAAAGTATTCTACCACTAATCCCGGGAAGTTGGTGTATGCACTTCCGTATTTTGACGGAACATTTTTCAAATAATAAAACGTGAATTTTTTGTCGATATCCTTAAAGGTAACTGAAAGCCTTTTCGCTTTCATTCCGGCGATGCGTTTGGATCCTGGTTTTTTCTGAAACGAATACGTCATTGTGGTGTCTTGGTACTTTGTATAGTTTGTGCGTATGGCGTATTTTCCTTTGGTGGTTTCTAGCAGCAGGTACGATTTTTCTTTGCTTAAGTGTTTTATTAACTCTTGTTTACCCATCTGCGATGAAAAGTTAATCACCTTGAGTAAGCTATCTTTCGCGTAAATTAACATATGTTCTTGGGTAGAGTCCATTGGTATTACGCGTTGCGCTTTAAATAATAATTCACCAGAAAAAGGGGGTTGGTTTTTTTGCGCGAAAAAACTTACCGAACATAAGACACCAACGAGGAGGAATAAACTTTTCATGCATCAAAGGTAATAATGAATCTGAGCATAAAACACTGCTTTGATTAGAAAGACAAATTCATGGTCTAATTTCTATTACACACCCATCGGTTACCGCATCGTAAACCTCATCGATTTCAGTATTGGTAAGGGCAATACATCCCAGGGTCCAATCTTTCCAACGGTGAAATTTACCTACCCAACCGTATTTTTGTCCATGTATTAACACATCACAACCATAACCGACCCCTATTGCTTTGTGATAGGCAGACCAAGTTCGTTTGGTGATATGGAACTGTCCTTCTGGGGTAAGGTTGTCGCCACATTTTTTTTTTGCATCCAACCCTTTCTTGCTGATGGAAACTGAATAACTGGCAATGATTTTTCCCTGATGGTATAATCGAAGGACGTGCTCCGATTTGTAAACCATGATTTTATCTGCTTGTTGGCCCTTTGTTAATTGGCTCTCTGGATAGAGGTAATACCCTAAAAGGGAAATTATCGTTCCAAAAACGAGGATTTTTAGTTTTCGCATCACAACCAATTAACCAAACTATGGGTTAATGGTTACGTATAATTTAATACATCAAACTCTTTTTAGAGCTTGTTCGCCATTGAGCATCGTATTTACTGTCTGAAAAATAGATGATTAAATCTGCATCGTATTTACTATCGCAAAAATATATTTTCTTTTTGGCGTCGTACTTCGAAGAGGCAAAATACCATAATCCTTTATTGTCAGTAGCATCATATTTTGATGAACATTTGTATACAACCAAGTCAGCATCGTATTTGGATGAAGCCACATAAACTTTAACATCCGCATCATATTTTGAGTCAACCGAATATACTACCTGAGTAAATGCGTTCAGAGATAGGAATAGCGTTAGCGTTAAGATTATTTTTTTCATGATGATTAATTTTATACTAAAGTTAATCAAACATTGTAGAAATAGAATAATAAAAGGAATAAATTTCGATGAGTTAGCATGGGTTGCGTTATTTTTTAAGGTTCCGTTCGTAGTACAGACATGGAAAATAACATCGTAATACAATTTGCACAGGCTGCCTATGAACATGGTCGAGCCAAAAAAATCTTCGATAACTTCTTTATGGGTAGTATAGTTAACGGAGTAATGACAATCCTTCTCTTGGTGGTCGATTTCTATCAAATCCCCTATGTGTTAGAAGGTATTTTACCGTATTTAATTCATGTTGGATTGATTTTGATGCCGCTTTTGGGAATTGGATCGCTGGTATCTTGGTATCAATTAAATATTGCAAAGGAAGTGTTTGAATCGGCTCAGCATCACATGCTTGAGGATATTTATCAGCGACTTAAGGGATCGAATTAAGGAATCAGCGAAAACAAAAAAAGCACCTCATGGGTGCTTTTTTTTTATTCTTGCCAGCGGTTTGGCTGATAGTTTTTTTCCAACCTCGCCACCGTTCTTCGATAGCGCATGGCTAAACGCTCTTTGGGAA
>JBJTWL010000083.1:0-3656 GCA_046081745.1 Flavobacteriales bacterium
ATTTTCCTTCGAGAGCTTGTATCAAATGCAGTTGACGCATCACAAAAACTAAAGGTTTTAGCGACTAATGGTGAATATAAAGGGGAACTCGGTGAATTAAAAGTGGAGGTACTCTTAGACCGTGAAGCCAAAACGTTAACCATCAGGGATCATGGAATTGGAATGACAGAAGAGGAGATCGATAAATATATCAACCAAATTGCATTTTCGGGCGCCGAGGAATTTGTAAATCAATACAAAGGAAAGGAAGGTGCAGAGCAAATTATTGGACATTTTGGCTTAGGGTTTTATTCGGCCTTTATGGTTGCAGAGCGCGTTCAAATTCAAACCTTATCTCGTCATGAAGGTGCCCAAGCGGTGCAATGGGAAAGCAATGGATCGCCTGAATTTACCATTACAGAAATCGACAAGGCGGAACGCGGAACGGACATTATTCTTTACTTTAACGAAGAGGCCCTTGAGTTTAATGATAAGCCAAGAATTCAAGGAATACTTTCTAAATACTGTAAATTCCTTCCAATTCCCGTATTTTTTGGTACCAAAACCGAATACATTGATTCTCCAGAAGGGGAAAAAGACGACAAAGGAAATGTGAAACGGGTAGCCATCGAGGTACCAAACCAAGTGAATAATGTAAAACCGGCGTGGACTGTTGCTCCGTCCTCTTTGAGTGAGGAAGATTATCAATCATTCTATCGCGAACTTTACCCTTCTACCTTTGATGCTCCACTTTTTAACATTCACTTAAATGTGGATTACCCGTTCAATTTAACCGGGATTCTTTATTTTCCAAAGATTAAAGAAAATGTAGAAGTTCAACGAAACAAAATTAACCTGTATAGCAATCAGGTATTTATCACGGACAGCGTGGAAGAAATAGTGCCTGAATTTTTAACCTTGTTACATGGGGTTATCGATTCACCGGATATTCCATTGAACGTTTCGAGATCATACTTGCAAAGCGATTCTAATGTGAAGAAGATATCTGCACACATCACTAAGAAAGTAGCGGATAAATTGGCTGAAATGTTTAATAAGGATCGTAAGGATTTCGAAGAAAAATGGAATGATTTGTATATTTTCGTGCAATATGGAATGCTATCCGATGAGAAGTTTGCGGAAAAAGCCAAATCCTTTGCATTACTCAAGAATACAAGCGGTGAGTATTTTACCATGGAAGAATACTTGGAGAAAATCAAAGCCAACCAAACGAATAAAAGTGAAGAGACCATTATACTGTACACCTCTGATGCTGAAGGACAATTCTCTTATGTGAAACAAGCAAAAGACCGCGCGTATGACGTATTGGTTTTAGAAGGCCCATTAGCAGCGCATTGGATTCAAAAACTGGAACAAGGCAATGAGAAGGTTCGTTTTAGCCGAGTAGATTCAGACAGTTTAGATAAATTAATTGACAAAGGAGAAGAAATACCATCCAAGCTAAGTGCTGCGGAAGAGGAAAAACTAAAGCCATTATTTGAAGGTGCAGTTAACAAAGAGAAATTTACCGTTCAACTCGAATCGATGCCAGAACAGGATGCGCCAATTCTAATTACTCAACCCGAATTCATTCGACGAATGATGGAGCAGCAACGCATGGGCGGTGGAGGCTTTTATGGTGCCTTTCCTGAAATGTACCAATTGGTTGTGAATGGAAATCACCCCGTAATGAGTAAAGTCCTAAAAATGAAAAGCGCGCGTCAACAAGAAACAGTTAAACAACTGGTAGACTTGGCCATGTTATCCCAAGGCTTATTGAAAGGCGAAGCACTTACGGAATTCATCCAACGTTCTGTGAGCGGTATGGTAGAATCTTAGTAAGTTTGTATTAAAATACGACATTGTACAAGTGGTTTTTAGGGGTTGGATTCCTCATACTTACTGGAAGGATTAAATTCGCGATTATAGGATTTGTTATCGGTAGCCTCATTGATTTCCTGAGTAGGGGAAATAAATCCAAATCAAACACGCAACAAAGTTCAGGAAGCGGCTTTGAATATTACCGTCAGCGTGCCACGCAATACGATTTCCCTACTATGCTGATGGCACTTTCGGCAGTGGTCATGAAAGCCGATGGCACGGTGAAACGGGTTGAACTTGATTATGTCAAAAGTTTTTTTACCGCTCAATTTGGGAATCAATTTACACGCGAACACTTACAGGTACTCAAACATTTTTTAGATAACGGTCAAATCCCAATCTCTGATATTTGCAATGATATCAGAAACCGAATTTCCGTCGATGGCCGCATTCAGATGATTCATTACCTGTTTCAAGTTGCCAAAGCCGACGGACATGTAGATGTTAGTGAAATGAAAATCATTGAACAATTGGCTAATAAACTGGGAATTCCCGCCATGGAATTTGAAAGCGTCAAAAACATGTTCTACCGAAATGCAGATTCCGATTATAAGATCTTAGGTGTTGAAGCCTCTGCCAGCGACGAGGATGTTAAACGGGCTTATCGAAAGATGGCCATTGCCTTTCACCCAGATAAGGTGGCTCAAATGGGTGAAGAATACCAAAAAGGGGCTAAGGAAAAATTCCAACAAATCCAAGACGCCTACGAGAACATCAAAAAAAAACGGGGGATAAAATGATTTTAATGCGTTCTCGTCATATTCTCCGGAACACAAATGATAAAATCAGCCCTCCCAAGGTGTTCTTTCTCTAATGAATTAATATCGGATTGTGTTACGGTAGAAATCGTGGTGATGCGTAAATCCGGTTTGGCCTTCAACACATACCACATAATGCCTTGGTAAAAATCGCTGTGGTACGCTCCGTTGTAATGGATGAAAAACGAATTCGATTTCATGTTGCTTATCATGAATTTTGCCATGGTCGCATCTTTAAAGGCTTGGCTTTCGAGCATGTACGCCCCCCCGGAGCCTGCGGGCATGTGCGAGGCCATTTCCTTGAGTGCTTGGTACTGGCTTAAATTGGTATCTATTTCGAATTGAGGGTCCGCCATTTGCTGCAAAAGGCTCGGTGGCAAGGTATCAAAGGCGGCACGGCCTTTTTTAAACATCAGGCTAGCATACTTGCGTTGAATGTTATCCGCAATGCATGGAAGCTTGTTTTTCTTCGCGAATTCAATCAACGGTGCATAATCGGTTTCATAATTGGGCCACAGGCGCAAGGAATCTTTTACGTTCTTTTCGGGAAATGCTCCTTGCAAGTAGCGGTTTAATACGGCTTGTTGATCTTGTTCAAACATTTCAAAACCAAGCATGAGGTTGGTCCCGTGTTTCGCGAATGCATCCTGCGTTAATTCCAACTGCAACCAATGCACGATTGGATTATCGTGGTATTCACCAAAAAGCACCACATTTCCCGCTAAACTTTTTGCTTTGAGGTCTTTATACTTTACCGCTTTCCCTTTGGCATTATAAATCACAAAGGCTTTATCGTGTTGACTAAAAAAAACGATACTCCATAAGAGGCTACAACATATCAATAAACTTTTCATAGGGTAGATTTCTCACGAAGGTACGTAATCTGACCTTAATCTAGCAAGGTATGCAAGGCCTCTTGCATGTGGCTTGACTTAACGGCACCTACGATTTCAGCCATAAATCCCTTGATGAGCATATCGGTAGCTTTTGCTTCACTAATTCCACGAGCCCTCAAGAAAAATAATGCCTGTTGGTCCA
>JBJTWL010000084.1:0-5712 GCA_046081745.1 Flavobacteriales bacterium
CTTGCGCTTGCACCAACCCTTCCGCTGCGTTTATCATTGCCATCAAATGGGCGTACCCATTTTCCATCAACCAATCCCTTGACTCCTGGATGAGATAAATGGCATTTGTGGCATGAAATAAGGACTCATATCCATTTTCACGTAACCAGAGTTGAATCACCTTGTCTCCTTCAACCGCCTTTGCCCAAAGTAAAATAACCTGTGCGGGATAATTTATCGGTTTTAACGGTACCGCCTGAATCTTCGGCGCCTCCTATTTCTTTTTCTTAAGCCATCTAAACATCTTAAAAGAACCAGCTTGCCACAAAGATCGCAGCGATTACACATACTAAATCAACCAACAGCATAGTAGACAAGGTATAGCGCGGATTCTTGACTTTAATCGCACCAAAATATACGGCCACCACATAAAAAGTCGTTTCGGCACTGCATTGAAAGATGCAACTCAGTCTACCCGTAAATGAATCCGGTCCGTACACCCGCATGGCATCCAACATGAATCCACGGGATCCACCGCTACTGAACGGACGTAGCATGGCTACAGGTAATGAATCGGTGATTTCTTTGGATAAACCAACCTGTGAAAACACCCATGTAATTCCTTGACTTAGCAACTCAAACATACCACTATTCCGAAATACAGAAATCGCCACGAGCATACCCAAGACATATGGGAAAATGGTTACGGCGGTATTCATTCCGTTTTTAGCTCCAACTACAAAAGAATCAAAGACGGTTGTATTCTTTTCCGTGAATCGCTTCTCTTTCCAAAAAGCAAACCCTAAGGTCAGTATGATAATCCCAATGAGCAGTACCCCGGAAAAATTTGAAGTGAAATGATTTTTTGCCATCAGGTCTAGGGAACCAATGTAGAACAACAAGCCCAACATGGCTGCTATAATACTGAAAACCACAGCTATTAATATTCCACTTAACAAATTTACTCGTTGACGAATTCCAACAATAATTAAGGCCGCTATCGTTCCAATAAACGAAGTAATAATGCAAGGCAACATCACATCTGCCGGATTGGTTGCGTGTTCTGCCGCGCGATAGCCAATAATCGACGTTGGAATCAAGGTTAATCCCGCCGCATGCAAACAAAGAAACATAATCTGTGCATCACTCGCCTTGTCTTTATCTGGATTTATCTCCTGTAAACTTTCCATTGCTTTAAGTCCAAAGGGCGTTGCCGCAGAATCGAGTCCAAGAAAATTAGCTGCAAAATTCAAGGTCATGTACGATATACTCGGATGGTTCTTGGGTACCGACGGAAATACCTTAACAAAAAATGGGCTTAACCATTTCGCCAAGCCTTCGGCAGCACCTGAGTCTATGAGCAACTGCATTAATCCCGCGAAAAAAGCAAGGTAAGCAAGTAAGGGAAGAATAATATCAAGGATCGTCGACTTGGCTGTTGGAAGCAATCCATCCGTTTTTTGGAGGCCGCTGTAAATTCGTACCTGCCCCTCTGAGTTTACATACGTCGTGTCGGCATCGGTGTCATTCAGGTTAAAAACCACCGTACCTTCTGGACTACGTTTTAGTGTGTCCTTGAGCGAATTAGGCAATTGGTAAAGGTACTTTTCACCGATCAGTACGGGATCATCTTTTTTTCCATTGATGACTGAATCAATGCTATATTGTTGGTTGAATGAAATTCCTACCAAGATAAAAACCAGGGAAGAAATAAAAATAATGAGCCAAAATCTACTTAGTACCATAAGAACGAAGTTCGTAGAAATATCAATTAAATAGTAATGAGACCAAAAATGATATTAACATACGTTATTGAAAAGCGAGCAATCGAATGAAACCGAACAATCTTGGTACTTTTGTGTTCAAAATAGCACTATGCAACAAGAATTTCACGCCGCAACTACGCGAGGTTTTGCTGATCACGGATGGCTAAAAGCTAAGCATTCATTCAGTTTCGCCTCTTGGTTTAACCGATACCGTATGCACTTCGGCGCCTTGCGTGTCCTGAACGATGACATCGTTGCTCCAGGAATGGGTTTTGGAAAGCACCCCCACGACAACATGGAAATTATCACAATTCCATTAAAAGGCTCATTGAAACACGAAGACAGCATGGGGTTCTCTGAGGTGATTCATGCCGGTGAGGTACAGGTAATGAGCGCTGGTACTGGCATTTACCACAGTGAATTTAATGCCAGTCAAACCGAAGAAATCAACTTATTTCAACTCTGGATCTTTCCAAACCAACAAGAGGTCACCCCCCGATATCAGCAATTGGGGTATGAAAATTCGGACATGAAGGACGCGTTCCTGCAACTCGTATCTCCGAATCCAGACGATGAGGGGCTGTGGATATACCAAACAGCATGGATACACATGATCGATATGTCACCCAACACTATGCAAACCTACACCATTAAGCATCCTGGAAATGGTGTATACTTGATGAACATCGAAGGAGAAAAAGTAATTGCCAATCAAACCCTGGGGGCTCGCGATGCCCTAGGTGTTTGGGAAACACAACGCATAGAAATAAAAGCCAGCGAACAAGGACGTTTACTCCTCATTGAAGTACCCATGCAATTTTAATTATCAAAATGAACAAGCAATTAATAGAAGCCCTCGAATGGCGTTATGCCTGCAAGAAGTTTGACGCTGATAAGCGTGTTTCCGATGCAGACTTAGCCACCATACTCGATTCCATTCAACTTACCCCTTCTTCCTATGGCCTTCAACCAATAAAGGTTTTGCTCATCGAAACAAAGGAACTTAGAGCACAAATTAAACCGATTGCATGGAATCAAGCTCAAGTGGTGGACGCTTCGCACCTGTTAGTTATTTGTCATTTAACAGAGATTTCTGAAGACTACGTTGATCAGCACGTGACTCTAATGGCAAACACAAGAAATTTACCAATAGAAAAACTTGAAGGATTTGGCACACACGTTAAATCTTCGATTGCATCCATGAGTGCTGATCACGTCAATCAATGGACAAGCAAACAAACCTATATCGCATTAGGTCAAGTATTATTAAGCTGCGCCCTGTTGAATATCGATGCCACCCCAATGGAAGGATTTGATACCAAACAATTAAATGAACTACTCGATTTACCGAGTCAAGGGTTAAGCGCATCCTTACTTTGTCCGATTGGATATCGTCACTCCGAGGACCCGTATCTCTTATTGAAAAAGGTACGAAAATCAAAATCCACATTATTCCAAATCCTTTAATTCAACAGCTACACGTTAATAAACTCAGGGAAATCCATTCGAAATTACCACTCGGATTTAATTCAAATCCTTATTTTTGAGGAATGTTGAAGATTTGGTGTGCCGCATTAGTAGTTTTATGTTCTATATTTCCGATTCACGGACAATATATTCTTTCTCGAGCTGATCAAAACGAACTTGAAATCATCTCAAATGACTTTAAAGACGGGTCACTGGAAAGCAACACCCTCAACTCATTCCCTATCAACCTAATTAACAATAGATACTACGTATCGTTTTTAGCTAAGATTAATCCAGAATTTGACAAGCTCAGTTTATCTGCATCACACTTTATCGTTGGGAATCCAATCCGAAACATTGTGAGTATCAAAGTGCCTGTAGAGGCCACTGAATCCATTGCCTTACTTCAAGGGGTAGACTTTCTTGAGTTAGCGGGGAAAGTTAATCATCAATTGGACAAAGCAGTTCATGATGTAAGAGCCGATAGCGTGCAACAAGGCATTGGGTTACCACAAGGGTTCAGAGGAAAGAATGTATATATCGGAGTTACGGATTGGGGATTCGATTACACCCATCCGGCGTTTTACGACAGCACCTTAACTCAAACGCGAATTATTGCCGCTTGGGATCAATTCAAAACCAGCGGACCGCATCCGCAAGGATTTAATTACGGAACAGAATATAATGGGACCAGTGCGCTTTTAGCCGCAGGTGGAGATACTGCAAACATTTACAGCTACAGTACGCATGGAACGCACGTAGCCTCGATTGCAGGCGGCTGTGGAGCTGGAACCAATTACCGCGGTGTTGCCTATGATGCAAACTTTCTGTTCGTTACCTTTTTAGTTGATGAAGCCGCCGTATTCGATGCGTGGGAATGGATGTACCAAAAAGCACAAGCCGCTGGAAAAAGGCTCGTAATTAATATGAGTTGGGGACTTTATCATTTCGGAACCTTAGACGGGAATTCTTTGCTAAGCCAAGCCATTACTGCATATTCCGACCTGGGGGTTGTGTTTGTTAATTCTGCAGGGAACAACGGAAATGTAAATTTTCACCTCAAAAAAACATTTAATAACGATCAACTGAATAGTAAAGTCGACTTTTATTCCTATGCCGCCAATGCCAACATGTGGGGTCAAAGCATCCATGCCTGGGGAGAGGTCGGGCATTCATTCTCGAATGGCATCATTGTTAAAAACGCAAGCAATGCAACGCTTGCCGAATCTCCATTTTACCATACCAGCACTACCAGTAATTATGTTGACACATTCTTGTTGGCAGGCACTGATACGATTTTTTACAACATTGCAGCAGATTCAGCCCATCCCCTGAATCAAAAACCTCAGATGCGCTTGCGTGTAAAATGCACGAATACAGCGCTTAAAATCCTATTAAAATCCACGGCAATCGACGGCACTGTAAATTATTGGAATGTAACCGAATTAACTACGGATGTTGGAAACTGGGGAATGCCATTTTCATATTCCGGAACGGGAACCACTCCCGGAGATGCGGATCACGGAATTTCTGAGCCTTCATGTTCGGATCATGTAATCAGTGTTGCAGCCTATGCCCCATCCTATCAAACACCCGGTGGCGCTACCGTAGGAGGAGGCTTGGCCAGTTTTTCTAGTCACGGCCCACGCTATGATGGCGTGATGAAGCCTGATGTTGCAGCGCCGGGCGTATCTATTTGCAGTGCCATTTCTTCCTATACCGATGCGGCTTACACCACGGTTTCTTCCGTTACATTTAACAACAAAACCTATGACTATGCGAAGTTCTCTGGAACTTCCATGTCAGGCCCGGTGGTAGCTGGGGCTTGTGCGCTGATCTTAGAGGCTAATCCATGGCTATCCGCAGCTCAAGTCAAACAACTCATCAAAGAAACGGCGCGTATAGATAATTTCACTGGAGTTATTCCAGCCTTAGGCAGTCCACTCTGGGGTATGGGAAAATTGAATGCCTATGCTGCGGTAAAAGAAGCCTTAGCGCTGGTTGAAGTCCCCGAGAACACCGTAGATAACGCGTGGAACGTTTACCCAAATCCTGTGGTCGAAAGCTTGCATTTTACCTTAGTCGATGAATTACCTAAAGAATGTTTGATTTTGGATGCACAAGGCAAGTGTATGACACTCCCAATTCAGAATGAGCACGTGTCAGTTAAACACCTCAAACCCGGTCATTACACCTTACAACTGACCATGAACGGACAAGTACAGTCCGTATCATTCATAAAAGCTAATTAATGTCCCTTACCATTCGAGCAATTGGACCTTCGGAATTATATTTAGTTACCGAACTCTCAGCCAAAATTTGGCCCGTTTCATATAAAGAAATTATTACTCAAGACCAAATAACATACATGCTAAGCACCATGTATTCACAGGAAGCCCTCGAAAAAAACCAACGCGATGGTCATGTGTTTTTAATCGCTGAGCTCAATGGAAAACCGGTTGGCTACGCAGGTGTTCAGCCCCAATACCCCCAACTCGAA
>JBJTWL010000085.1:0-19908 GCA_046081745.1 Flavobacteriales bacterium
CAAAAACCCATGGATTCTACGGTTTATTACTATAAAAATACAAGCAAACCTTCCGTGGTGATGACCGATTGGAATGCCGATAATCGGCGTTTTGTTCGATTCTATGACCCCTATGGTTAGATAACATTCACAATCGAGGATATCCGTTCAAGTTATTCAAGCATTACAGAATTGCGTCAATTCCATGAAAATGGCGCTGTGGCGCTTTCAACGATTACATTAAATCCCGATGGCAGCAGGTTCTGGTATACTTCTAACCTGACCTTCGGTATCAACAATGAACCCCTGTGGAAAGAAGAGGTTCAACATCTACAAGAACATGTGGTCTATCCAGGAAGTAATAAGTTTTATTGGAAAAATGGGCAATGGATTAAGCAGGAAATAATCCATGAGCAACCAGTGCCAAGGGATTAGCAAGGCTTCGTGAAGAATTGTTAAAATTTAAGAGAACTGAATTTTCAATGCGTTTGTCCCTTATTTTCGAAAAAAAATCGAACACCATGAAAAAAAATCAATTTGTATTTTTTGCATTGTTGTTACTAGCGGTCGCTTCCAGTTGTACCGTAGTTCGCCCGAGTCAGGTTGGCGTCAAGTCCACTTTGGGAAAAATCAAAGGTAAAATTCGGCAGCCCGGTCCAGTAGTTTTTAATCCGTTTGTATCTAAAATCATCAAAGTTAATGTTCGTACCATGAACTTATCCATCAAGGAAAACCTTCCGTCCAAAGAAGGATTAACCATTCTTTCTGAAAGTTCAATTCTTTATCACATCAAAGCGGATGATGTTCCGAAGATCATTCAAGAAACGGGACTGAATTATGAAGATAATTTGATTTTGCCGGTGTTTCGTTCGGCTGCTTCCGATGTATGTTCGCGGTATTATGCCAAAGATATGCACAGTGCAAAACGCAATGAGATTGAAAAGGAAATTCAAAAGCGCTTGGCAGAGGTTTGTGAGGAGAAAGGATTTATTATTGAAGCGGTTCTTTTGAAAAGCATCAGTTTGCCTGCGGGCTTAACCAAATCCATTGAAACGAAATTGGAGGCGGAACAAGAGGCCCTTAGGATGGAATTTGTCCTTGACCGTCAAAAGAAAGAAGTGGAGCGACAAATCATTGAGGCAGAAGGCGCCAAGTTAACCAATGTAATCCAAGCCGAAGCCAAAGCACAATCCATGAAAATTGAAGCGGAAGGTCGAGCACAGAGCATTGAAATTGAAGCCAAGGCTAACAAAACCGCCAACGAGTTATTGAACAATTCCATAACGCCCAATCTCCTCAAATTGAAACAAATTGAAGCCTTTATCAAACTTTCTACGTCGAACAATACCAAAACCATCGTAACCGACGGGAAAGGAATTTACTCAATGTATTGGATGATAAGTAATTCAACGGTTTTAGATAAGCCACAGCCTGTTCATTAATTTAAAGGTACATATTACTAATTCGGTAATTACTTTAAACATATTGGAATTAATCGATATTAATATTGTAGTACACTTTAGGTTGAGAAAAAGGTTGAATCAATATTTAATTTCTGAACCAAATATTGGTTACTTGATTAAATTTACGTGACCTGTAAATTCCTTTACATCTTGATCATAAAGTGATTTCACTTTTAGAATCCAGGTGTATGTTCCAATTTGACAATCTCTTCCGGAATTTCCGTAGGAACCATCCCAACCAATGTTCGGATCATGACTTTCAAACACCAATTCTCCCCAACGATTATAGATATAAAATTCTATAAAATCCTTTTTGAAACCTTGCGCAAGTACCGGATAGAACAATTGATTCTCTTCATCATCGTTCGGGGTAAATGAATTCGGAGTATATACAATTAAATCCTCATATACATTAATACTAATTGAAGCTGTATCAATACATCCAATTTCATTGTATGCGGTTAGCATTACGTTGTAATCCGCTGCCCAATTGGCAAAGGTATACGTAGGGTTGTCATCGTAGCTCAGTGTGCCGTCTCCCATAACCCATGTATAAGAAATTGCATTTTGTGAGTAGTTATAAAATTGAACTTCTGGATTTAATGAACTGACCTCTAATGGAGAAGCGGAAATTGCAGCAATTGGATAATCATAAATACAGACGTAATCGGAAATGATCGATTGGTTAACACAGCCCTCTGGACTGGTTAAGCTAAGTGTTATGGTATAGCATCCTTCGGTGTCGTAATAATTGGTAACATTTCCTACTTGGGTTGATGTTTCTCCGTTACCAAAGTCCCAGAAATATGTAACATCCGGCTGGTAATTGGTGAAGAAGGTAGCATTTAAATCACCACATCCGCTCGTATCATTTGTAAAGAAGGACGCAATAGGAGATTTATTGACTGCAATAAGCGCTGAATCAGCGTCCGTGCAATTGTTGTTTTGATTGGTTGCTTCCAATATCACAAGATAATTCCCTGAATTTGGATAAGAATGGGTTGGTGAGTAGGTCGTGGAATTGGTACCGTCTCCGAACGTCCAATTAAATTGATAAATGGGTGGAGACTGATTTATAAAGGAAATAGGACTATTCGAACATAAAGGATTCGTATTAACTGTGAAATTTACAGTTGGAGGTACTAAAACACTAACCTGAATGGTATCGTTAGGAGCGAAACATCCGTTTGCACTTGCGCTTAGGACATAATCGATGATTTCCACATTCGGGGACGAATTAACCAATATATCGGTTATGGTTGGTGTATAGGAACTTGTTGTAGTTTCGCCATAAATGGTAGGGCTTATTAAACCATACCAAGATACATTGGCTGAAATTGCCGTATTAATAGTCATGTTAACAGGCTGACCGGAACAAATTGTGGTATCGTTGTTAGAAATAAAAGGTAATGGGTTAACCAGAATCGTAAGTGGTAAATTTGATTCCGAACATCCATTATCAATCGACGTTGCATCAATCGTATAATTAACCTGTTGTGTTACGGTTGAATTATTAATTAAAATATCGTCAATTATGTCCGTATTTTGAGCAGATAATGATTCACCAGTAACTATGCCATTATTGGTAGCAGACCAAACAAAGGTTGAATTTACTGTAGCAGCTAACGCGAGTCCTACATTATCACCACTACAAATAGTAAGACTATTAGCATTGGTAAGTGAGATTTGAGGATGGACAGTAACACTGATAATACTGGGTATTCCAAAACATGTATAGGTCCCTGAAGTTGAATTTATTTGATAATCAACAACTTGATCATAAACGGTTCCATTGGTTAAGACATCATTGATATAGAAACCTGTCTGTTGCAAGATAGTTTCGCCTTGAACACTTGGTTGATTTATCGCTTGCCATGTAAAATTAGCAGGAAGATTCGATGTGAGGTAGATTCCCGTTGGATCACCACTACAAAGCTCATAGGTCGACGGATTTGTAAGCACAATATCTGGAACAACATCTACGGAGAACGTTATGCTAGTACCGCTACACCCAGTAGAAAACGACGATGGCGTAACGGTATAAACTACAGTTTGCAGGGCGCTCGTAGTATTTTGTAAGAAATTAAATATACTGTTTGAAGTTATTGGCCCGATTGATTCGCCGTTGACACTAACGTTGTTTGCTGCTCCCCAAGTAAACGTGGAATTAATATTCGCATTAAGCGGAATATTGATCATTGAATTATTACAAATAGTGGTATCATTAATAAGCACCATGGTAGGAGCAGGATTAATGGTGATTGTTCCATTTGGTCCGGTGGCGGTACATCCTGCTAAAGGAGTTGTAGCCGTTCCTTGATATGTAATTTGAATAGGACTATTGCTTGAATTTGTAAGTGTCATCGCAGGTAAATTGCCAGTTCCAGAAAACGGGTTTATACCAGAAATAAAAGGAGTGTTAGATGTAATTGTCCAAGAGAGTACTGAACCTACATAAGAAGTATTTAAGGATACGGCGGTGGTTGAGTTCCCTGAACAAATTGTTTGAGCTAAAGATCCATATTGAATAGTTGGAATTGGTTCAACGTAAATGTAAATTGAATCAATTGATCCGTAACACGTAAGCCCTGATTGAGCAAATGCGGGAGTAACTTGAATTAAAGCTGTGGCCAATGAATTCGAATTGTTTACCGCTGTAAAAGGCAAGATACTCCCGAATCCAGAAGATGGCAAACCGATGGATGGAAGTGAATTCGTCCATTGATATCCTGTTGCGTTGCCTGAGAAATTAAGCGGGATTGTTTGTGATTGATGGCATACGGATATGTCATTGATAGAATTGATGGTTGGTGTGGGATTAATGACAATATTGAAGGATGTAGGATTACCATTACACGTTAACCCGTTTTGAACAATTTGAGGATTCAACGTGATGGTTGTAGAGGATTGACTAATTCCATTATTACTCGCAATAAAAGAAGGGATGTTCCCTATTCCACTCGACCCAATTCCAATCAGAGGATTAGGATTGCTCCAAGTAATATTTGTTGCATTACCTGAGAAAACTACATTGCCAGAACTTGCATTATTACAAACCACCAAATTTGGTGGTTGGTTAACAACAGGAATTGGAAGTACTGTTATTATAGTACTTTGATTTGCACCGTAACAACTTACATTGTTGAAACTGTAGACAGGAATAATATTAATGGTAGCATTTGTTGTAAGCGTACTTCCACTGGCAATAAAACTAGGGATATTACCCGATCCATTTGCATTTAAACCTATTCCAGGACTATTATTTGACCAAATATAATTGGTTCCAGAACCCACGAAATTTATGGCATTCGTTGCTGTCCCGCTACATACGGTTTGGTTGGGAATACTTGAAAGAGTAGGGGTAGGTAATACGGTTATCGTGAACAACTCAAGTATACCAGTGCACGTCGTTCCTTGGAACGTATAGGATGGTTGAACACTTATGTTAGCAGTAACCGGAATGGCTTGTGTATTAATGGCATTGAAAGCAGGTATATTACCCGTTCCTGTTGAACCAAGTCCGATCCCTGTATTTCCATTGGTCCATGTGTAACCCGTTGCATTTCCAGAGAACACCACTGGATTTGCATTATTTTGATTACAAACAAATTGGTCCTGTATGGTATTTACAGTAGGAGTAGGGTTTACAGTAATGGTTATGGATTGAACCGGTGCTGTACATGATAACCCACCAAACGTATTTGTTGGTGTTACACTCAACGTGGCTATAATAGGACTTTGTCCATTATTGATGGCATTAAACGACGGAATAGATCCAACGCCACTTGCAGGAATTCCTATGGATATGTTGTTACTTGTCCAGGGAAAGGAACTAGCATTACCTATAATATTAATCGTACCACTGGGGGCACCATTACATAAAACGGGATTGATAATATTGCTTATGGTTGGTGTTGGTATTACCGTTATTTGAGTTGTTTGCTGACTACCAGAACATGTAAGTCCTCCAAAGGTGTACGTTGGCGTGACTACGATGTTTGCTACCACGTTCGAACCAGTTGCGGATGCAATAAACGCGGGTATATTTCCTGTCCCATTTGTGGCTAATCCAATACTTGGTTGACTATTCGTCCACTGGTAAGATGATGCCGTTCCAGTGAAATTAATGGTGTTTGTAAATGTTCCCCCACAGACAATTTGACTACTAGGAACCGTCACTGTGGGTGCTGGTAAAATAGTTATCGTAAACGTTTCAATATCTCCTGGACAGGTAGTAACACCATTAAATGATGGGGTTACACTTAAATTTGCTACAATGGGTGCAATTCCATTATTTACGGCTAAAAAGGCAGGTAATGTACCAGAACCTGATGGACCTATGCCCAATGCAGGTAAATCGTTTGTCCAATTGTTAATTGCAGCGGTTCCTGAAAATTGTATCCCATTGACCCCAGTGCCATGACACAAAACTAAATCTTGGGGGTCATTTACATTTTGATACGGATTAATCGTAATAGTAAAGGTAGTTGGGATACCAGAGCACGTTGTTCCTAGCGTAATTAGTTGAGGGGTTACGGTAATTGTTCCAACAATACCTACAGGGTTTAAGTTAGCTGCTGTAAAGGATGGTAAGTTTCCGTTTCCAGATGCAGCCAATCCTATGTTTATATTAGAGTTTTGCCAAGCAAATGTTGTACCGGCTATCGAACCTGTAAAAGGTATTATCGGTGTAATATCCGCATTGCAATACGTTACTGAACTTACCGGGTTTACCGTAGGAACAGGGGATACAATAATTTGAGTAAGTGCCGACTGCATGGCATCACATCCATTACCACTTAAAGAGACAGTTACCATGTAGTTGTAAGTCCCAGCTTGATTAAAAATGGATGGGGTGAACGTCGCTCCATTTGCGCCGACTATCGGGGTGGCGGTTCCACCATTTACAATATTCCATTGATAGTTGGGCGTACCATATCCCCCCGTGTAATTAATCGTAAGCGGCGTTCCTATGGTTGTTCCCATGCACACTGCTTGCGCTTGAAGTGGTTGTGAACTAATGCTTGGATCTGCATTAATAATAACACTTGAAATTGCTGTCGTAATTGAGGAGCAGGATAATGCTGGGAAATTTATTACGCAATAATAATATAACGTTCCTGGAAGATTGTTTGGTGGTAAATATGTTGAAGCTGTGGCACCTCCAATGGGTGAGCTTCCGATAGTAGAGTTTATCGTATTACTATACCATTGAAAACTTGGGTTCCCGCTCGCACCACTGTATGTCATGGTTAAGGGGGTTAAAGTACCACCAACACACACTGTTTGGGTAGCCGTAGGTTGTGATAAAATGGTTGGAGCTGCATTGATTGTAATTGCTGCTGTGGTAGACGCTGTTTGACAGCTGCTTGATGCGGGTAGTTGGCTAATAACACAATAGTAATACAAGGTTCCGTTAATGTTCACCGGTGGGGTGTAGGTATTTCCATTAGCTCCAGCAATTGCGGTTCCACCCGTGGTATTATTTGAAGGATTGCTGTACCATTGATATGCGTAAGAATTACCGTTACCACCAGTTGCGGATACATTGAGAGCGGCGACTGGATTGTATCCATTGCAATATTGAGTTCCTATTGGGGAGGTGACAATGGGATCACCTACTACATTTACTTGTGCCAAATTAGATTGAATTGAACCACAACCTCCTCCACTTAATGTTATTTGCACCATGTAATTAATAACCGTATTGGTGTTGAATTGTGGTGGGGTGTACGTACTTTGATTGGCGTTTGGAATGGGTGTATTCACTCCTCCATTGACGGTATACCATTGATAAGAAGCAGTTCCAACACCATTCGTATAAGTAATACTAAGCGGATTTTGCAATACCCCTCCAACACATACCGTTTGGGAAGGATTTGGTTGATTATTTATACTGGGTCCTGGGTTAACAATAACTGTGGCTACATTCGATGTTATGGTAGAACAACCGCTTTGCGCAAAGGTAAGTACACAATAATAATACAAGGTACCCGGCGTAGAGCTGGGAGGTGTGAACGTAGAATTAGTTGCACCTGCAATGGAAGAACCTCCTGAGGCAACATTAACATTGTTACTATACCATTGATAGCTTGGAATTCCACTTCCACTGGCATATGCTACATTTAGGGAGGTAGCTGTACCACCTGCACAGAGAGTTTGAGTTACTAACGGTTGTGTTGAAAAGGTTGGCGCACTCGTAACAGTGAATGTAGCTGTTGGTGAGTTTGTAATACATTGATTTCCAATTGGACTTTGACTAACCACACAGTAATAATAGGTTGTTCCAACATTCGCAACCGGTGGGATATAACTTGATGACGTTGCACTCGGAATCAATGTGCCTCCTGTATTGGTGTTTGTATTATTACTATACCATTGATAAAGCATTCCAGTACCATTTCCACCCGAACCAATAACGGTAAGAGCGTTAACATTTCCTGCATTTTGGCAATATGTAGCTCCGGTAGGTGCAGTTACAGCCGGGTCAAGAGCAACGGTTACTGTGGCGGAATTGGATTGCCCCGATGAACATCCGCTTACATTTTGAGTTACTATAACTGAATAAGAATAATTACCTGCAGTATTAAAGGTAGGCGGGGTATAACTGCTACCCGTAGCACCCGGAATCAAGGAATATACATTCAAAGCAGAAACAGAATACCATTGATACGTTGCAGTGCCAGACCCACCACTAAATCCTACTGTTAAGGCGGGTGATACAGTTCCACCGATACAAATTATTTGTGAATTCGGAGCTGATGTTATAACGGGATCATTAATCACATTAACCGTTGCAACACTAGATGCTATTAACGAACAACCACTGTTGTTTCCAAAAGAAACTTCACAATAATAATAAAAGGTTCCTGGTGTATTTGACACCGGAGGTGTATAATTAGATGAGGTGGCTCCAGCAATAGCAGTTCCTCCGGTATTGCTATTGGTAGCATTGGAATACCATTGGTAGGCTCCAGCACCACTTCCCCCTGTGTAGGATATTGTTAACGGAGAAACGGTACCCCCAACACAAAGAGTTTGATTCGCAAGTGGTTGACCATTTATAATAGGTCCTGCAGTAACTGCAACACTTGTGAAGCTTGAGGTAAAGGAACATCCGATTCCAGAACCTTGGGTTACGACACAATAATAATAAAGCGTCCCTGTGGAACTCACAAGTGGGGTATATGTGCTATTGGTTGCATTTGGAATTAATGTCGCATTGGTCGTTGATGCCGAGGTATTACTATACCATTGGTAGGTATAAGGCACCCCGATTATTCCTCCAGATGCAGTTACGCTCAAGGGAACTACGTTTCCAGCATTTTGGCAATAAGAGGCGTTGGGGCCAGGCGAACTTAAAGTTGGATCTGCTACTACGTTGATGGTGGCATTAGAAGAATATCCTGTAGAACATCCGCCTGAACTTTGATTTACCAATACCGCGAAGTTATACGGGCCTTGTGTATTGAATATGGGTGGGGTGTAACTAATGGAGGTTGCATTGGCGATGGCCGTATAAGTCCCTCCTGAAACGGTATACCATTGGTAAATTGGATTTCCTGAACCACCTGATATTGAAACGGTAAGTGCTTGACTTATCGTACCGCCTACACAAACCGTTTGACTCGCCAATGGTGGAGTTGAAATTGAAGGACCATTGGAGATCGTAACTTGAGCTAAGTTGGAAATAGCCGAGGCACAGCCACTATTACCAGCAAACGTTATTACACAATAATAATAGGTTACTCCTATTTGTGTGGCAGCAGGAAGGGTATACGTAGCCGATGTAGCTCCTGGAATTAGGGTGCCAGTGCTGTTATTATTTGTATTATTAAAATACCATTGGTAAGATGGTATGCCATTTCCGCCACTAACAACAACAGATAAAGGAGTTAATACCCCATTGACACATACAGATTGACTTGCCGTGGGTTGTGTAGAAAATGTTGGGCCAGGATTTACAATGATTGCGGCTTGCGTTGAGTTGGTAGAGCAACTATTTTGTGTTGGTAATTGACTTACAATGCAATAATAATAGGTGGTATTAACATTGACAACAGATGGTGTATAGGTGGGAGACGTTGCACCTGCAATGGCGGTTCCACTTGAATTATTGTTTGCAGCAGTACTATACCATTGGTAAGTGTAAGCATTGCCATTTCCCCCACTTGCTGTTACTGAAAGTGCAGTGACATTGGCGGCATTTTGACAATAGGTTGCCCCAGTTGGCGCTGTAACAACAATTTCACCTACAACGGTAATTTGAGCAGAGGTGGACAATCCGGTTGAACATCCGCTCACATTTTGATTTACCATTACAGCATAATTATAATTAGCTGTTGCATTAAAAATAGGTGGGGTGTAGGTTGCTGCTGTAGCATTGGCAATAGGGGTAGCAGTATTGTTCGCTGAAACACTGTACCATTGATAAGATGGAGTTCCAGTACCACCATTAAATGTAAACGATAACGCAGGCGATACTGTTCCGCCAATACATACCGTTTGCCCAGCTGGTGGAACGGTAATTGTAGGATCTGCAAGCGTGATTACCCTTCCGGTATTAGATACAATCATTGAACAGCCCGCATTATTATTGAAGGAAATAACACAGTAATAATATAGGGTATCCGGTGTATTAGCCACAGGGGGAGTGTAAGTTGATCCCGTGGCATTTGGAATTAAAACGCCATTTTGGTTATTGTTTATCGTATCAACATACCACTGATAACTTGGTGTTCCAGACCCTCCAACATAGCTCACCGATAAGGCACTTGCTGTTCCACCTAGACAAACAGATTGAGTCAGTGTTGGTTGTGCAGAAAAGGATGGGCCTGCAGTTACGGTTATTAATGCCGGGGTAGTTGTAACGGAACATCCAAGTCCTGTCGGTTGTGTGACAATACAATAGTAATATAGATTACCAACATTTCCTACAGGAGGTGTAAACGTATTTGACGTAGCCCCCGGAATCAGTGTTCCTGTAGTAGTGTTATTACTGCTGTTACTATACCATTGATATGCATATCCGAGTCCGGCAATACCATTAGAAGCATTAACAGTTAAGGGTGCTACAGTTGCAGAATTCTGACAATAAGTTGCTGCACTTGGATTGGTTACACTAGGGTCAGGAACAACGATTACTTGTGCATTTGGAGAATAGCCGCTTGAACATCCATTAACGTTTTGATTGACAATTACAGCATACGTATAAGTTGCGGCCGTATTGAAAACCGGCGGGGTATAACTGCTGTTTGTTGCATTCAATATTGCCGTATAGGTTGCTCCGGAAACCGTATACCACTGATATGATGCGACACCGGTTCCCCCACTAAAAGAAAACGTTAACGCACCAATGGTCCCACCAACACAAATGGATTGAGTAGCTAACGGAGGATTTGTTATTACCGGGTCGTTAATTACTGTAATCATTAGTACATTCGATACACCTGAACAGATTACTACACCCCCTAAAGAAGCCGTCACAAGTCGTCGATACCAAATCGTATCATTTTGCACTGGAGGATCATAGGTTGCTGCTGTTGCCCCAATAATGTTGGCCCAAGTAGCATTATCCAAGGAAGATTGCCATTGATATCCAATACTTGCACCGTTATTTGAAGTTGCAACTACTGAGGTAAAAGCTGCAGGGTCACCACCAACACAAATCGTTTGATTGGTAGCGATTGAGCCTACATTCAAGGTGACAACAGTGATTAGTATGGTTGGAGTTGTTGCATTACAAGTTACATTGTTCAGGCTACTTGTTGTAATTAACTGATACCAAGTATTTGCATTGAGAGGTGGCGGATCATAAGAGGTACCTGTTTGACCCAAAATATTACTGTAACTTCCAGCTAAGTTAGTTGTTGAAGACTGCCATTGATAGGATAATGTCCCTGCTCCTGTAGGATTTGTTACCACTGAAAGGAGCGTTGGGTCCCCTCCTTGACAAAGAGTTTGAGCCGCGGATATCGTTCCACTAGTTACCGTATTTACAGTAATGGTTACAACATTGGATATCCCCTGACACGTGACGCCGTTACTCACATAGGTGACAATTCTCCTGTAGTAAATGGTAGTGTTGGTAACCGGAGGATCATAGTTTGCCGTGGTAACACCAATATTTGTCCAGTTAATATTATCTACTGAGGATTGCCATTGGAAAGTTTGAGTTCCAATGCCAGCCGGAGCTGTTCCTGTAAGTAACACCGGATCCCCTCCCACACAAATGGTTTGATTGGATGAAATCGTTCCAGGAACAATATTATTCAGCGTAACAGTAATTTGTTGCGGTTGGCCAACACAGCCTGGAGCGGTAACAGGTGTTGAAGTTGGGGTAACTGAATATGTTATTACTTGAGATGCGGATGAATTATTTGTAAGAAGGTCTTGAATACTTGATGTGTTTTGTTGGGTTAGGGATTCTCCGGATACATTCACATTATCTGTAGCTAACCAAGTAAAACTAGACGGCATATTGGTTAACCCTTGAAGATTTACATTCGCTGTATACGGTGATATACAACTCGTAATATTCGTTGGGGTTAAAATAGGAATAGGATTGACATTCACCGTTTGTGTGCACAAGGCGGTGCAGCTGGTTACGGAAAGATTCGTTACTACACCTGCTGAAGGGGCTGTTCCACCTGTTGCAGTGAACGTAACAGAGTTTACGGTTACTGCTGTAACCGTGTAAATCCCCCCACTTCCTAAACTTCCCCCAGCATTGGTAGCATACAGCACAGAGCCAACGCTGATTCCGGTAGTGGAACATAATCCAGTAATTGTAGATGTCCATACCCCATTACCGATGCTCGTTGGCGCGCTGACAGTTCCTGAAATCGCTCGAAACAAGCCTGTTACCGTTCCGGCTAACGGGATATTCCCTCCTGTTGCCGTAAAATTTATTGTGCTTGCATTTGAACTGTTAACCGTGTAAATTCCACCTGTGCCAATACTACCCGTTCCGTTCGTAGCCATGATTTGTGTTCCAGCTGGTATTCCAGCTGCACCTGAGAGGCCAGTAATCGTAGCCGTCCAAGGACTGACTGCATTGTTAATCGCTCCAACGGTTGGTGTTCCGCTGATAGCTATTGGACAAAATAAAATGCTTGTTGAGAATGGGACATTGGGCGCGGCGGGTTCCATCGGAATCACGTTTAAACTTACTGTGAAAACTTGTGGAGTAGTCGTATTGTTCGTTAACGTTATCGTAGGGTTTTGCGCACTTGCAGCGGAGACGACGGAACTTGTATTTACCCCTTGATTGGAAACAGTCCATACATATCCTAAGGGTACCGGGCTCCCATTACAGGTTGGTGCCGTAGAAGTATTGTTCGTGTTTACGGTTAATGGTGAACACCCACTTACGGGGTTCGTGGTAAATTGGCAGGTTGCCGGATTGATAACACAAATATTGCGAACTCTTGCAACAGTTCCACAACTGTTGTAATAATACTGTGTGATGGTGTAATATCCAGCAGTTAAAAAAGTTACATTGAGTAAAGGACTTCCATTGCCTGCCAAACTTCCATAATTCGCATTATAATTTCCCAGCGATTGCGTTCCAGGTATAGTAAAATTAGTTCCTAAAACACCTCCGGTAATTGTCCAATAAAATTTTCCTTGTGAGCTACAATTATAAGGAGGTGAATTACCGATAACGCTTCCGGAATTTCCGGTATTTGTTACAACAATCGTTTGGTTAACACAAATGGTTGAATCACTCACCGTAAAATTAGCAGAAGGGAGAGCATTAACGGTTATTGGTTGCCATATCAGAGTACTCTGCCCGCATAAATTTTGGGCGACTAATTGTGCGTAAAAAGAATTATTAGATAATGAAGTACCAGCAGGGTAAGTCATACCACAAGATGTTATGTTGTAAGTATGTGAAACAGGGGTCACAGCGGTTAAGTTTTGAAATGTACTAGTATTTCCAGGTGTATCATTAAAAGTCACTGTGTAAGTTGTGCCGGGTGGATTAGTTTGTCCTGTTTGTGTAACAGGGGTAATATTGAATACCAATGTGTTACCAGGACATAATCCAAGTGAATTATTTGTTCCAAATTGCACATAAGGATTGGAGCCAGAGTATATATTCACAGAATAGGTCATGGTGCAACCGGCATAGGTTGCAGAGATGACCAAGGGGTTGTTTCCATAATTAATACTCCCCAAAACTTGAGCTCCGAACGGAGCGGGATTGCTTCCATTGATGGAATAGGTATAGGTGACCCCAGCTGGATTACACCCACCCCCGACACAATTCGGTGAAACATTGTTATTGAGAATATTAATATTTGTTATGCTTAAACCTGCACAAATGGCTATCGTATTTTGTCCGCCAATCACTTGAACGTTGTAATAACTACCATTCAGCTCAACAGAGGGAGGGTCTATGTTGAAATTAGACATCGTAATAGAATGAGGGGCTGAGGTACTTGAACATCCATTTGAGGTTGCCGTTACCGTAATGCTATAGGAACCAACATTGGTGAAAACGAAATTAGGAGTTGCTGTATTTAACCCTGTGCTGCCGGCGGTACCACTTGAAGGGGAAATATTCCAACTGTAAGTCGTATTTGGTTGAGGGGTGAAATTGGTCGGGGAATAAACATTCCCTTGACATCCGGTTGCAGGCAATGTAAACGTTGGGGTTGGAGGGTTTAAATTAATTGTAGTACTCAATTGATACGTACATATTGTGTTTCCATTGAATGAAATTGCCACAGAAACATTGTATGTACCAGTTTTTATTGCTGTTACATTATTAACAGTTGGATTTGCTGAACTACTGGTGAAATTATTGGGCCCTGTCCATGCATACGTTGCACTTACATTATTATAAGTAGCTAAGGAGGGGTTAAAGGTTACGGATAAATTAGCATTTGCACCTAAATTTACACACAATGGGTTATTGATGTTGGGAGCGCTGATATTGCTTACAGTAATGACATTCGAATAACAGGGGTAATCAACACCGTTTACAGTTAACGTAAATTCTCTGCGATAATAGATTGTGTTTTGAGTAGGAGGTGGACTATATGTTGAATTCGTTTCATTGGGAATATTCGTCCAAGGACCATTCGCGTTTGGAGCTGATTGCCATTGATAAGCAAAGGTGGTATTTGGTAAATTAGTAGAACCTGCATTTGTACTGTTAATGATGGAAGGAATCGATCCATTACACACGTATTGATTGCCAGAAATAGCACCAGAGTTGATTGGATAAATTACCATGGTATCAGCGTCAGAACAATTATTATTTCCAGAAGTAACCGTACAGATGACAGTTTGCGGGTTATTATTAACCTGGACATTAATTGAATTATTTCCGTTGACATTACTCCCGTTAACCGTCCAAGAATAACTTGGATTTCCACCAAAATTATTTGTCGTGGTAGTAATCGAAACATTATTTCCTGAGCATACATAAAGATTAGGCCCAAGATTTACGCTGCAATTTTGAGAATAAAGAATACCTGAATTCTGATAAATACAAAAAGCACATAGCAGGAAGATAAATCTCGCCAAAGACACGGATTTCGTAATCAGAGAAAACATAAGGTAAATTTACGAATTATTACAACGATAGAAAAAGAATTATGATAGGAATGTTATGTGTATTATCCACGGAAATGCAAACGGTTTGATTAATTATTACGTGTAACATTTATGAACCTTGTTCTTTTTAGAATATGAATATTCAATTTCTGATACTTTTCATGGTGTCATTTCAATTCTTATTTGCCCAGCCAGTGGACATTAAATGGGTTAAAAATTCATGCGGTTCCGGTTACTTTATTGACAACGAATCCAACCAACCCGCTATGCTGGTTCGGGGATTTTTCTGCGGTAACTTGTATTTCTATTCGCCGATTAGTTTCGGAGATTCCATTAAAGAATTGGCCTTTGTTGATCAAGCCTTATTCTCGGGGGTTGCCGAAGATTATGATTCTAGCAATCACGTGATCGGACGCTATCGATTCAACGAAGGATTATTACAAGACCTGGAAGAATTTATGCCAAACGGCACGCCGATACTTCAATTGCATTTCGAACAGGGTAAACCACATGGGGAACAGCGAGCATACAATAGAAATGGAGTCTTAGAGCGGATGAGTACCTATACGAATGGATTACTTCAAGGACCGTTTTTTTATGCTTGGTATGGGGATTTCGATCAATGCGTGGTTAAGGGGTATGCCGATCATGGAGCTTACACCTATGAGAAGGGATTTGAACTGTGCGTAGAGTCTGGACGTAACAATAAATAGTTTTTTTCACTTTATGGTGAACTTAATTACACTCATCTTGTTTAAACTTTGTAATTAAAAATTAAACAAAATGAAAAAAGTTACTATTTACGCCTTGTCGTTATTCAGTGCTGGGATCATCCTAGGCGCTGTAAATCATGCGCAAACCAATGTGTTTGACAACGTTATTGCCCCAAGTCCAAATCACACTTACCTCGAAGCTGCCTTGATTCAAGAAGGGTTGGTAGGTGCTTTGCAAAATCCAAATGCAACGCTTACTGTTTTCGCACCGGATGATCAAGCATTTACCAATTTGGCAACTGCACTTGGAACTACCGTTCCAGGTTTATTAGCCTTACCGAATTTAGATGACATCTTGTTGTATCACGTGTTGGGAACCACTGTTCCTTCTTCAGCGGTAACCAATGGAGCCATTGTACAACCTTTAAGCCCAATAAATACGCTAAAAATTACAGCTACGGGAGCGGGTAACGTGTATATAAACCAAGCACAAGTTACGGCCGTTGATTTAACCACTGCGAACGGTGTTGTTCATGTTACTAATGGGGTCTTGTTACCGGTAGAAACGGTAGCTGATGTCGCTATCGATAATGGATTTTCTACGCTAGTTGCTGCGGTGGTTCAGGCAGAATTATTGCCAGCGCTGACGAATCCTCTTGGAACATTAACCGTTTTTGCTCCAACCAATGAGTCTTTTCAAAACCTTGCGGATGAATTGGGTACAACGGTTCCTGGTTTACTTGCTTTACCACAATTGTCAGACATCTTACTATACCATGTATTGGGTACTGAGGTCCCTTCTACGGCAGTTACCAACGGTGCCCTTGTACAGCCATTGAGTAACATTAATACCCTAAAAATGACCGTAACTGGAGGTGGAGATGTGTTCGTTAACCAGGCTCAAGTTACGGCAGTGGATATTCCAGCTGATAATGGAGTGGTACACGTGTTGGATGCGGTAGTTCTTCCGATAGAAACGGTTGCTGATGTTGCGATTGACAATGGATTTTCTACTTTGGTTACTGCGGTAGTTACTGCAGAATTGCTTCCAGCGTTATCAGATCCTTTTTCAGAGTTTACCGTATTTGCCCCAACTAATCAAGCATTCAACAATTTGGCGACAGCTTTGAATACTGATTTAAATGGTATTTTAGCTTTACCTAATTTGGCGGATATTTTACTCTATCACGTAGTAGAAGGTACGGTATTATCAACGCAATTAACGGCAGGTCCCGTTGCAACCCTTGAAGGTTCGAACGTAATCGTTTCGTTAACAGGAGGGGTAAAAATCAACGATGCCAATGTAACTACGGCTGATGTTCCTGCGGACAACGGAGTTGTACATGTGCTAGACAAAGTGATTTTAGAGTCGTACTTAGGAATCAACGAAAACAATGCATTCTCTTTTGGGTTGTTCCCAAATCCTAGCAATGGATTGGTGACCATCAATGGAGTAGATAATGCAGAAGTAATCGTAAGTGATTTAAGCGGAAAAACCTTTATGAATCAAAGCGTTAATAACAACACTTCGTTGGATTTGAATGGTTTAAGCAACGGAACGTACCTTGTTACCATTTCAAAAAATGGAAATCAAAGCGTACAAACCTTAGTGAAGTTCTAAGAACGTATACACTGTAAATTTAAAAGCCATCCTTCGGGGTGGCTTTTTTGTTGTATATAGTTAATTATCTTTGATAACTATGTCCTACCATTACCCCGATCAGTTGCAAACCGAGCGCTTGGAAACTACGTTTTTAACGGAAGATGATGTGCCTGCCTGGTCTAAATTCTTTACGCATCCGGAAGCCATCCGATTTTTATTTATCGAGTCTTTGGGTTTGTCCACAAACGAGGCTGTAGCTCACCATATGATTCAGAAACAATTAGAACGTTATGCAGCACTTCGATATGGACTACAAAAATTAGTGCATCGAGCAACAGGTGAGTTTATTGGCTGTTGTGGACTTTTGCTTCAAGAGCTTGATGGTCAAAAGGAGATTGAAGTAGGATACCATATTTTTCCATCCTTTTGGAACCAAGGGTATGCCACCGAAGCAGCACGGTGTTTCATAGACTTCGCCTTTAATGCGAATCAAACAGACCGAGTAATTTCGATTATAGATGTAGAAAATTATGCTTCCATACGAGTGGCTGAGAAAAATGGAATGTCCTTACTGAGAAATATTACTTGGATTAACGATGAACCGGTTGGGGTATATGGGGTATTACATCCTTAATCCCTCCAATAAAAATCCCGATTATACAATGAAGGTTCTGCTTGTAATTTTTTCCAAGCCTCCCAAGATATCGTTCGGTTAAGAATTTCAACCGCCCCGTGGTTCTAGACCACAAACGTGGTACTTCGACCCTTTTCGGAGTATTGCACCGTGGCATAACAAGGGTTCATGGATGTTACATTCACCGCGTTAGGAGGTGGACTTCCCCAACTGCGGGGATACATGCTTCCATCGGGATCGTCCGTAGCAGTAAATACCGGGTAAAAAAAAATGGCTGTGTTCCCCTAATAGTTTTACTTGCATAGCTGGGTTTAGTACCCCGGTGAATTCAATCGTTCCAATGTATGTTCCATTGCTGAGCTGAATGTCTTTCCATTTCCAACCCAAGCTGACGATGAGGTGCAGGAGCTGTACGGCTCGGTACTCTTTGATTCCGTCTTGGATGAGGTTTCGGTAATATACGTGAGGTAATTCAAAATGAAGTGCTTGAAATTCGAGTTGCCCCAAGTCGGGACTTACCCCGTTTTTTTCTAGGGTTTGATTCAAAAGCCGCATCCAATGGGCCAGTGAATCACGGTATGCTACGCAGGCTTTTATGGTTTCCCACGGCGCTTGGTTTTGGTGGTAAATGATGTGATTTGCCCGTCGCTGCCAAGTTCGTTCTTCATCTTCCGAGGCATATCCCCAAGCGGTTTGAGCCTGAACACACCCATGATCGTAGGTGAGTTTTTCTAAGATCACACTGTCCTTTGTTTTTAGTTCCCACAACCCATGACGTATTCCTTGATCGTAGTTTCCTACCAAATACTGTCCGGAAATCGTATCTTGCTCTTCGTACCTGCCTTGTAATTTTTGATGAATGGTTTTCGATTTTAAATAACTGTTCCCGTTCAGGCTGTAACGAAAATCGATTTGTTCCTCGTTGTAGGTGGCCAACCGTTGCGCGAGGTTTCCATTGGAATAATAGCGTTTTATGACTTGACGGTTATTGCCATCCCCATAACTTGTTTCAATGTGGAGTAGGCGCGTACCTTGAATATTCCATTCGGTTTTTTCTTCTTTTCGGACGGCATCGTACCAATGTCCGAGGTTCAGCTGTTCCATTTGGCCATTCCTGAAGTAGCTGACATACGAGGTATCGGATCGCTTGTTATGGATGGATTTCACTTGACCGTTGTCGTACCAGGTCTTTTCAAACTCTCTATAATCGGTATTATTCCAGTTCATCCGCATTCCAGTGCTGTATCGCACATAGCGAATCAGCTTCCCTTGGGGCGACCATTCTTGCAGGATAGCTTGTTTTTCGGCATTGATTTCTTTGGAGCTTACCAATAAACCGGCTGCATTGTATTCTTTTTCTCGAACAGGGGAAAAGGGATTGTCGGATTCTTGGTCATAAAGCGATTCTTTTGTCAAGTTTCCCTGGTCATCCCATTGGCGCCACAGGCTGTCTTGAATGTTGTTTCGATATAGTCCCTCTATGTATAAAGTCCCATTCGCATTAAATCGCTTCCATATTCCGTCGGGATTTCCTTCCTTGAATTGCCCTTGTGTTTTTAATTTACCGTTGTCATGGAATTCAGTGAATTTTCCGTGCAGCAAATGTTCCGCATCTTGTCGATAAAATGTGAGTTGATCGTAGTGTTCTTCGCGGATGAGCTGTCCTCGGTCGTTGTACCACCGGTGCACACCATAAGGAACTTGAAGGCTTGTGTAGCCGAAGTCATCTACCGTATGGGGAGGATGTTCGCTTAAATGAAAGGAATCAATTTCACTGAGTCGAATGAACGCATATTCTCGAATGAAACGCAATGTTCCAGTGGGCAAGTATTCGGTTTCTCGCTCGCAGCGACCACCGGTAGGATCGGTAAAAAATTCGAAGTGACGAATGAGGTTTCCTTTTTCATTATACTCTTTACAAAACCCTAAATGTTGGTTTTTTTTAGT
>JBJTWL010000086.1:0-3043 GCA_046081745.1 Flavobacteriales bacterium
ATCCACTTCACAAGACCTACAAAACCTCACCGCTGGAACCTATACCGTCGCCGTGATTGATATTAACGGATGTTTAGTTACAGACACCTTTACCGTGAACCAACCCCCTCAAAGTGCCGTGGTCACTCCCGTGATTGCCAACGTCTCTTGCTTTGGAGGAAGCAATGGAGCCGTACAGCTTACCGTCACTGGTCCCAATCCGCCCTTCTCCTATGCTTGGTCCAATGGCGCTACTACCGAGGATATCTTTAACCTTGTCCCTGGACCCTATACCAATACCATTACCGATGCCGTAGGATGCGTCACTTCGTACACCGCCAACGTTACTCAACCGGCTGCACCGCTCTCTATGGTATCCGTGGATACCGATGTGCTCTGTTTTGCGCAAAACACTGGATCCATTGACCTTTCTGTCTTTGGTGGTATAGCGCCGTACACCTATGTCTGGAATAACAGTGCCTCTACCCAAGACCTGAGTAGCCTTGCTGCGGGCATCTATTCCGTACTCATTACCGATGCCAATGGATGTCAGGCTAATTTCTCCACGCAAATCACACAACCCAATGCGCCAATATCCTCTTCTGTGGCTACCACCAATGTCCTTTGCTTTGGACAAAGTACTGGGGCCATTGATTTAACCGTTAGTGGAGGAACGGCTCCTTATCTATACTCCTGGTCTAATGGGTTTACTTCACAAGACATTAATGCCTTACCGCTTGGATTCTATTCCGTACTCGTTACCGACGCCAATGGATGTACACATAATGCGTCTGCAAACATCTATCAACCCGCTTCTCCCGTCAATGTAGCCGCTGTTCTTAATCCCGTTTCTTGCTTTAACTTTAGCGATGGTAGCATTGCCGTTAGTGTAAGTGGTGGAACTCCTTCCTACTTCCTCTCTTGGTCCAATGGGGCGACTACCAATACCCTTAACAACCTACCCGCAGGGTTCTATGCCCTACAAGTGACCGACTTCAATGGATGTACTTCCCAATGGAACTATAACCTTACGCAGCCCGTAGGTCCACTTTTACTCAGCACCACCACCGGAGCTACCGGGTGCTTTAATGGAAATAACGGCATCGTTGACCTTACCGTGATCGGGGGCACCGCTCCGTACTCCTACAACTGGTCCAATGGAGCCACTACCCAAGACATCAACTCCCTTACTGCTGGGTACTACTCCGTACTCGTAACCGATGCCAATGGATGTACCGCATTTATTGGAGATACCGTACTGCAACCCCTTGCATTTACTTCCTCCGCTACCTTACAAAACATCAACTGCTATGCACAAAGTACCGGAGCCATTGATCTCTCTGTAAGTGGAGGAACAGCCCCTTACTCCTATCTTTGGAACAATACTGCCACTTCGCAGGATTTAACAAACGTTCTTGCGGGAGCGTATACCGTTACCATCACCGATGCCAACAACTGCGTCATTTCCAATTCCTTTGTCCTAACGCAACCCCTCATCCCTACCACCCTCTCCACACAACTTACCCCTCCGACTTGTTTTGGGTTGACCAATGGAAGCATTGACCTTACCGTCGTATCCGGTAATGCCTCCCTATCCTATCTTTGGTCCAATAATCAAACTACCCAAGACCTTGTAAACATCCCTGCAGGGACCTACTTCGTTACCGTAACCGACAACCTTGGATGCATCAACACCCTCACCACCGTACTCAATCAACCTAATCCGCTAGCTGTAAGCGCAAACCTTACCAACCCAACCTGTGTGGCCGCCAACAACGGAGTCATCGATCTTACCGTCACCGGGGGTACCGCTCCTTACTCCTTTGTTTGGCTCTCTGGACAATCCACCGAAGACATTGCTAACCTCCTGCAAGGAACCTATTTTGTTTCCATTACCGATAACAATGGGTGTTCAACCACGGCCACCTTTACACTTACTGATCCTTCGCCCATCGTAGCCTCCTATACCTTTACTCCGCCTACCTGTTTTGGAGGTTCCAATGCCACCATTGATGTTACCGTCAGTGGCGGATTTGCTCCTTATTCCTACACGTGGGCTTCCGGGCCAATAACACAAGACCTTGTCAATGTTCCTGCGGGTAACGATACCCTCTACATCGTTGATGCCAACAACTGTCCTTTCTCTATTGCTACTACCGTTACTCAACCCGATTCCATTCAACTTAACTTTAACGTTACCAACATTGCTTGTTTTGGTACTCTTAGCGGAGCCATTGACCTCTCCGTAAGCGGAGGAACCCCTGGATATACCTTTTTGTGGTCGAATAGTGAAGTCACAGAAGATATTGATACCTTAAATATTGGATGGTATAATGTATTAATTACAGACAACCAAGGATGCCAAGTCTTTGATTCAGCCCAAGTAACAAGTGCGGGAAGTCCATTGGCCTTGGCTATTACTGGAAGTAACGTATCGTGTTTCAACGGGACCAACGGTTCGGTTAATTTAACCATTACTGGAGGTACTCCGGGTTATCAAATCAACTGGAATAATGGTGCAACTACTGAAGACCTAAGTAATTTAACCGTAGGAAATTATTCTGTATCCGTGGTTGATAGTAACGGTTGTTCTGCTTCAGCATCGATTGTGATTTCAGGTCCTGTTGGTCCTCTGACCATGAGTCAAATTGTAACGCAAGTTCAATGTTTGGGACAAAGCACGGGATCAATTGATATTAGTGTATTTGGAGGTGCGTTTCCTTATACATACGCATGGACATTGAACAATGGAACTCAAATTGCGTCAACACAGGATTTATTTAATATTCCAGCGGGAGTTTATAATTTAATAATTACTGACTTTAATGGATGTTCCATTCAAAATGCCTTTGCCATTACACAGCCTTCATCGGCTGCGGTCATTTCCACCAACGTACAGCCGGTCTTCTGTTTTGGCGATTCCACCGGTTGGATTAATGCTACCGTTATCGGGGGAGCCCTTCCCTATTCCTTCTCCTGGTCCAATGGCGTCAACGCTGAAGACCTCTATAACATTCCGGCGGGTACCTATGTGCTGTCCGTCACCGATAACATTGGCTGTGTG
>JBJTWL010000087.1:0-6943 GCA_046081745.1 Flavobacteriales bacterium
CTTCAATTCCTGAATTGTGAAGTGAACGGATCGCTGACTCACGTCCAGCTCCAGGACCTTTCACAAAAACACGAACTCTACGTAGTCCGAAGTCATGTGCTTCTTTCGCTGCGTCTTCAGCGGCAAGCTGAGCGGCATACGGGGTGTTCTTTTTAGAACCTTTGAAGCCCATTTTACCAGCAGATGACCATGAGATCACTTGACCGGCGTTGTTTGTCAAGGAAACAATAATGTTATTGAAACTCGCTTGGATATGTGCTTCTCCAGCAGCCTCAACCTTGACATTTTTCTTCTTCTTTTGATTGGATTTTGCCATGTTCTTACTTATTATTTAGTTACCTTTTTCTTGTTGGCAACAGTTTTTCTCTTACCTTTTCTCGTTCTTGAGTTGTTCTTTGTATGCTGACCACGTAGCGGTAAACCTGAACGGTGACGAATACCTCGGTAACAACCGATATCCATTAGTCGCTTAATATTCAATTGAATTTCAGATCGCAATTGACCCTCAGTCTTCACTTCATTCACCGAATTACGGATTGCTGACAACTGATCGTCATTCCAGTCTTGAACTTTTACATTTTCATCAATTCCGTTAGTACTTAGAATTTTTTTAGAAGTACTTCGACCGATCCCATAAATGTAGGTTAATCCAATTACTCCTCTTTTGTTTTTTGGTAAATCTATACCTGCAATACGTGCCATATATCTTATTTTATCCTTGACGTTGTTTTAACTTAGGGTTCTTTTTGTTAATCACATAAACCCTTCCTTTTCGCTTTACAATTTTGCAATCCGATGTTCGCTTTTTAACAGATGCTCTAACCTTCATTTTCTATGTTTTAATTATTTATATCTAAATGAAATCCTACCTTTCGTTAAATCATAGGGCGACATTTCAACCTTAACTCGATCCCCTGGTAGAATTTTAATGTAAAACATTCTCATTTTACCAGAAATATGTGCAGTAATCACATGGCCATTTTGAAGCTCAACCCGGAACATAGCATTGGGTAATGCTTCCAAAATAGTTCCGTCTTGTTCTATGGATGATTGTTTTGCCATATCTTAAAATCCTGATAATTCGTTTGCTCCTCTTCTTCCTCTAACTTTCGTATCTCCCATTAAAGAATCCATATGACGATTCAATAAATACGTCTCAATCTGTTGGAGTGTATCCAATACAACACCCACCATGATTAACAGTGACGTACCTCCAAAGAACATTGCGAATGAATCATTTACTCCTGCAATTTTTGCAATGGCAGGAATGATAGCAATAGCCGCCAAGAATAGGGATCCAGGGAAGGTAATTCTTGTTACTAAATCATCAATGTGATGTGCAGTCTCATCGCCAGGCCTTACCCCTGGGACAAACCCTCCACTTCGCTTAAGATCATCTGCAATTTTGCGCGGGTTAATCATAATTGCTGTGTAGAAATAGGTAAACACCACAATCATCACTACAAGAATCACGTTGTACCACAAACCGTAGGGATCGCTTAAAATGCGCTGAACTATTCCGCTGCCGCCTTTAGAATCGGTCGCACTCAAGAAAATAGTCATCGGAATGGTCAGGATAGCTTGTGCAAAAATGATTGGCATTACTCCACTCGCATTCACCTTAAGCGGAAGATAGTTTCTAGTTTGTTGAGCTTCCACGGCACGACTCCCTACCACACCTTTGGCTGTATTCAAAGGGACTCTACGTACACCCTGAACGATTAAGATGACACTTAAAATAATCAGCATCAAGACAATGACCTCAAGCACTAACTTAATGAGGTTACCTCCTTCAAACGATTTACCTACTTCAGCAATAAATGCACCTGGTAGTCGGGAAAGAATTCCCACTGCAATCAACAATGAAATACCATTACCAATGCCTTTTTCAGTGATACGTTCACCCAACCAAACGGCAAACATTGATCCTGCTACAAGAATAATAATAGTTTGAGCCCACCAAAACGTAGTAGGATCATCTGGCAAAGCCCCTTTTTGTTCAACGTACATTTTCAAATACGAAGGAGCTTGCAATGCACAGATAACTATGGTTAGGATTCGGGTGTAGTTGTTTATTACTTTCCGTCCGGATTCACCTTCATTTTGAAGTTTTTGAACCGCAGGAACCGCCATACCTAGTAACTGCATAATAATGCTTGCTGAAATGTAGGGCATAATACCTAAAGCCATGATTGACGCATTCGTAAATCCTCCACCTGAGAAAAGAGATAGTAAATTTTCTATCCCTTTTTGAGTTTCAGAACCGCCGGCAGATGCGCTTTCAAGCACTCCGTAGTTGATTCCAGGAAGGATTACAAAGGAACCAATCCGGTAAGCAAGCACCAATCCTAAGGTTAATAAGATTCGTTGACGAAGCTCAACAACGTTCCAGATATTTTTCAGATTGGTTATGAATCTTTTCATTTTGCTTATTTATCAGATTTTGGTTACACTTCCACCTGCCGCTTCAATGGCAGTTGTTGCAGTTGCAGAAAAATGATGTGCTGTCACTTTAACTGCAGCTTTTAATTCTCCACGACCTAAAATTTTAACCAACTTGGTTCCAGAAATTAATCCATTATCCAAGAAGGTATCTAAATTGAATTCTGTAATTCCTTTGGTTTCTGCTAACATTTGAAGTGAATCAAGGTTAATTGCCTTGTACTCAACTCTGTTAATATTTTTAAAACCAAACTTAGGAACACGACGTTGTAACGGCATTTGTCCCCCTTCGAAACCAATCTTCTTAGAATAACCGGAACGCGACTTAGCCCCTTTATGACCTCGTGTTGAGGTACCACCGCGGCCTGAACCTTGTCCTCTACCAATTCTTTTCTCACTTTTAACCGATCCAGCGGCCGGTGTTAAATTATGTAAACCCATTTCTAAGTTGTTATCTTATTAATCAATGATTTGAATAAGGTGCTTTACCTTATTTATCATACCCAAAACTTGTGGAGTTCCTTCTTTTTCAACCACATGATTAAGGCGTTTAAATCCTAGTGCTTTAATGGTAGCTTTTTGATCAGCTGGACGCTTAATTGCACTTCTTACTTGTTTGATTTTAATTACACTCATTGCTTGAAAAATTACCCATTAAACACTTTGTCAAGATCGATTCCACGTTGACGAGCAACTGCCGCTGCATCACGCATTTTGGAAAGCGCATCCATCGTAGCCTTTACTACGTTGTGTGGATTCGATGACCCTTGTGATTTTGCCAATACGTTGTGAACCCCAACTGATTCAAGCACTGCACGCATCGCACCTCCCGCGATTACTCCAGTACCGTCTGTAGCTGGCTTTAATAAAACCTCAGCACCACCATATTTACCTTTTTGAGCATGTGGAACGGTTCCTTTACGAATTGGAACACGAATTAAATTCTTTTTCGCATCGTCAATTCCTTTTGTAATGGCTTCAGTTACTTCTTTGGCTTTTCCCAATCCATGACCGACTACACCATTTTCATCTCCAACCACAACGATTGCTGAAAAACTAAAGGTTCTACCACCTTTGGTTACTTTCGTTACACGGTTCACGGCTACGAGTTTGTCTTTTAACTCTATATCAGCCGATTTTACTCTGTTTAAATTTTGTTGCGTACTCATTCTTATTAAAATTTAAGTCCACTTTCTCGAGCCGAATCAGCAAGTGATTTCACTCTTCCGTGATATAAATAACCATTACGATCAAAAACTACCGCTTGAATACCGGCTTTAGTGGCATTTTCTGCAATCATTTTACCCACCATCGCAGCTTGCTCAAGCTTTGCCGCTTTTTGAGCCGCATCGTTCTTTAATGAACCTGCAGACGCTAGGGTTTTTCCTGTTGTATCATCAATAATCTGAGCATAAATCTGCTTATTACTTCTAAATACAGACAATCTTGGAATCGCAGAGGTGCCAAAAACTTTCTTTCTGATTCTGCGTTTGATTTTCGCTCTTCTTAAAACTTTGTTTAGTGCCATGACTTTACCTATTATTTTTTACCTGCTGATTTACCAGCTTTTCTTCTAATTTCTTCACCTACGAACTTGATTCCTTTTCCTTTGTATGGTTCAGGCTTTCTGAAGCTGCGAATTTTCGCTGCAACTGCACCAAGTAATTGTTTGTCATACGACTCCAAGGTAACCACTGGGGCTTTCCCTTTTTCAGTTACTGTGGTACAAACCACCTCCTTAGGAATCTCAAACATTATTTGATGTGAAAATCCAAGTGCCAATTCCAACAATTGTCCGTTAGCATTTGCACGGTAACCAACACCAACGATTTCCATCTCTTTTTTGAAACCTTCCGATACCCCCACAATCATATTGTAAATAAGGGCACGATACAAACCATGCTTAGAACGATGGTCTGGTGCTTCAGAAGATCGAGAGATCGTAAGTACATTATCTTCCAAACTTAATGTAACACTTGACAAATCTATATCTTGTGTTAAAGTCCCTTTCTTTCCTTTGATGGAAACTACATTACCATTCAGTGCATATTCTACACCTGCTGGGATTGTAATGGGCAATTTACCAATTCTTGACATCTTTCAATTTTTAATATACGTAACACAATACTTCACCACCAACATTCAACTTGCGCGCTTCTTTGTCTGTAATTACACCTTTTGATGTTGAAATCATGGCAATACCCAGTCCATTCAATACGCGAGGAAGCTCTTCTGAACCGGCATATTTACGTAAACCAGGCTTAGAGATTCGTTGTAATTTGGTAATTGCAGGAATACGGGTTGACATGTTGTATTTCAATGCAATTTTAATGATACCTTGTTTATTATCATCCTCAAACTTATAGTTAAGGATGTATCCTTGATCAAACAAAATTTGTGTCATTGCACGCTTTGTGTTTGAACTCGGAATTTCAACCATTTTCAACCCAGCCGCACTTGCGTTGCGAATACGGGTTAAAAAATCTGCGATTGGATCTGTAGTCATTTCTTTTATACTTTATAATATTACCAACTTGCTTTTCGAACTCCTGGGATTTTTCCAGCCAGCGCCATTTCTCTGAAAGTCACCCTTGAAATCCCAAAATGACGCATGTAACCACGAGGACGTCCCGTTAAACCACAACGGTTATGTAGTCTAATTTTTGATGAATTTGCAGGCATTTTTTGTAACGCCATCATTGCATCCCACTTTTGATTCACTACTTCTTCGTCGGAAGATGTAGATTTCAAAACCTTAGTCAATTGTTCACGTTTATTAGCATACCTTGCTACCATCCGTTCTCTTTTGCGCTCACGCGCTTTCATTGATTCTTTTGCCATTTCTTATTATTTTTTTGCAAATGGAAATCCAAATGCGTCTAACAATGCTTTTGCCTCTTCATCACTCTCAGCAGTAGTCACAAACGTGATGTCCATACCAAGAATTTTATTTACCTTATCAATATCAATTTCAGGAAATATGATGTGTTCTTTAATTCCTAAATTGAAATTACCTCGTCCGTCAAAGCCTTTCGGATTAATTCCACGGAAGTCTCGAGTTCGTGGTAATGAAACAGAAAGTAAACGATCTAAGAAATCATACATACGATCTCCACGTAAGGTTACCTTCGTTCCGATTGGCATTCCTTTTCTAAGCTTGAAATTCGAAATATCCTTTTTGGAATTTGTTGTAATTGCTTTCTGTCCAGCGATTCTTGATAAATCTGCTGCAGCACTTTCAATTAATTTTTTATCAGCTACTGCATCTCCCATTCCTTGACTCAAAACAATTTTGGTCAATTTAGGAACTCGCATTGATGATTTATATCCAAACTTTTCTGTTAAATCTTTGATGATTGCAGTTTGGTACTGTTCTTTAAGTCGTGGTGTATAGCTCATTATTTGATCACCTCCCCTGATTTCTTTGAAAAACGTACTAATTTACCTTTATCATTTTCTTTTCTTCCAACTCGGGTTGCTTGTCCAGCAACTACGAGCATTAAGTTAGAAATATGAATTGTTCCTTCTTTCTCCTCAATTCCACCCTGTGGATTTGACGCGCTTGGTTTTGTATGACGTTTAACAAGGTTTACGCCTTCTACTGTTGCACGCATCGTTGTACGGCTGATTGAGGTGATTTTTCCTTCTTGCCCCTTCGAGTCACCACTGATGACTTTCACAAGATCTCCTACTTTTATTTTTAATTTCGTTTGCATATCTCTTTAAATTACAACACCTCCGGTGCTAATGAAACGATTTTCATATAATTATTCTCACGAAGTTCACGCGCCACGGGTCCGAAAATACGTGTTCCGCGCATTTCACCTGCTTGATTCAAAATCACGCATGCATTGTCATCAAAGCGGATATAAGATCCATCTGGTCTACGGATTTCTTTTTTGGTACGTACTACCACTGCAGTAGCCACTGAACCTTTTTTCACTGCACCAGTTGGCATTGCACTTTTTACCGCAACCACTATCTTATCGCCTACAGAAGCGTATCTTCTGCGGGTACCTCCTAACACTCTAATGCAGAGTACCTCTTTTGCGCCGGAATTATCAGCAACTGATAATCTTGATTCTGTTTGTATCATCTCTCAGGTTATTTCGCTCTTTCAACAATTTCTACTAAGCGCCAGTTCTTAGTTTTACTTAAGGGACGCGTTTCCATAATTTTTACTGTATCGCCAATATGGCTCTCATTTTTTTCGTCATGCGCTACAAATTTTGTAGTGGTTTTAACGAACTTCCCATACTTCGGGTGTTTTTTCTTACGTTCCACTGCAACAACAACAGACTTATCCATTTTGTCACTGGTTACAATCCCGATTCTCTCTTTTCTTAAATTTCGCTTTTCCATGTTAAGCTTCAATTATAGCGCTTATGCTGCGCTGTTTCTCTTGGTTAATTCAGTATTAAATCTCGCGATAGTCTTTCTCAAACTTTTAATTCTCATTGGGTTCTCAATCGGAGCCGTTTTGTGAGTCAGGGTTAAAGAA
>JBJTWL010000088.1:0-5246 GCA_046081745.1 Flavobacteriales bacterium
CCAGATTACCCAAAATGGGGCTTTTCACAAACCTCCGATGCCTTTTTGGTTTCTACCAATGAAGGAGGACCTCCAAAGGTTTATGCAATGAAATTGAGTAGTCTTTTGGCTGGAACAACTTCACCATTTATTGGTGTAGCGATAGGATATTCGTTAAATGGTTTTGGTTTCCAATCGATCACACCTGTAGACCTCGAGGGTGACCTTGCTGCTCCTGCCGGAATGAAACCTTTGTTTATACGTCACCGAGACGATGAATCACATTCCAACGGTTCGCCTGACAGCCCTACCAATGATTGGATTGAATTATGGGAAATGAGCATTAACTGGACAAATACTACAGCTACCGTAGCAAAAATTCAAGATATTTCCATCGCAGAAATCGACTCTAAACTGTGTGGTTTGACCAGTTTTACCTGTGTACCCCAACCCGGAACCACGGTGAAACTTGACCCGCTTCGTGAAACGGTGATGTTTAAGGCGCCTATGCGTGTGTTTAATGACCATCAAACCATCTTGGCATGTTTAGCTACGGACGTAAATGGAAGTGACCGTGCAGGAGTACGTTGGTGTGAACTTCGTCGCCCAAGCGGAAGTACCGCTGCGAATTGGTCTTTATATCAAGAAGGAACCTATGCTCCCGGAACCACAAATCGTTGGATGCCTGCCATTAATATCGACAAGAACGGAAACATCATCATGGCCTATTCAACCTCAAGCACAACAGCCGGTGATTATCCTTCGATCAAAATGACAGGAAGAAAACCTTGTGATCCACTTGGACAGATGACAATGACAGAAACGACAATAATCGCAGGGGCATCATCTAAAACAAGTGATACCCGTTGGGGAGATTATCACCACATGTCCATTGACGATTTTGACGGGGAAACGTTTTATTACACAGGGGTATATCGCGATGCGAATTCTACCCGTTCTCGCGTTGCTGCCATCCGTATGAACCCAGATGCATCCGACGTAAGTATTGTTGGAGCCTTTCCGGTGAATCCGGCAAGTTTATGTGGCTCCTCAGCTCAAATTGGAGTCATAGTACAAAACAACGGAACCAACGCCACCACCAGTGGATCATTTACTTGGCAAGTTGGAAACGGTGCTGCAACTACGGTAAATTATACCTCAAATCAAATGAATACGGTTGGCGCTACAGATACTGTTTTCGTTACAATTTCCGGGTTAACTTCTGGAGCAAATAGCGTGGTATTAACTTCTTCCTCTGTAAATGGTGTGGGTCCTGACGACAATACATGTAACGACGCGTATACCTACACATTAACGATAAGCAATAATTTATTAAACATTACATATACCATAAATAATGCACCTGGATGCACGGTAAGTAACGGACAGGTGACCTTCACAGTAAACGGTGGGGTAACTCCTTATTCGTATGTTGTAAATGGAGGAGCACCACAAGCGAATGGTCTTTTCAGTAACCTAGCTGCAGGGACAATCAATTTTACGGTAATTGATAATGGTGGGTGCTCAGGCAGTGGAACATTTAACTTAAGCCCAACAACAACAATAACCGCAACGGCAAACGCAAACCAAATATCATGTAACGGTGCAGCGAACGGCTCAGTTCAAATTACGGCTTCAGGTGGTCAAGCGGCATACACCTATTCCCAAAACGGAACAACATACCAAGGAGCTAACTCTTTTACTGGACTTGCTGCGGGAACTTATACGTTTTACGCTAAAGATGCGAACGGATGTGTAGGAACTACCAGTGTCACAATTTCTGAACCAAGTGCTATAGCACTAAATGCTATTCCAACAGCAATTACTTGTTTTGGACAAAACAATGGTGCTATTACTACGTCAACCTCCGGCGGTACTCCAACATATACGTTTAGTTTAAATGGTGGTGCATTTGGGGCAGCGGCTAACTTTAGCAACCTTGCAGCAGGGAATTATACGGTAACAGTGCATGATGCAAATGGCTGTTCTCAATCGTTCCAAACCACCGTGGTGGAGCCAACTCAAATTGTAGCCTCTGCGGTGTCTACGCCATCTACGGGTGCTAATGGAACCGTAACGGTAAGTGCAACAGGTGGAAACATGCCATATACCTACAGTATCAATGGAATTAATTTTTATTCTGGTGTATTATTTAGCAATTTAGCGCCTGGCACTTATACAGTATCTGTAAAGGATGTAAACGGATGTATTGGAACGGTACAAGTGACCGTGGAAGAAACTCAAGGATTGGCCGATGAGGATGGATTTAAGGTTAGTTTACTTTATCCAAATCCAAACAAGGGAGTTTTTGAATTAGAGATTCAAGGAGTAATTGGGGATGTGGTAGATTGTAAATTATTCACGACGGATGGAAAATTGGTATCCAGCTTCCAATTGGGTGCGGTGAACGGGGTGGCTAAAAATACCATCGAAATGTCACATAAATTAGCTGCAGGAACTTACTTTATCGGAGTTTACAATAAACAACGTGCAGAAATTATTCGATTCGTGCGCGAATAATCCACGCAATTACGATGGGTTGTAGACCGCTTATTTGGAGCCAAATAAGTACCTTTGACATGCATGGAATACAAGCGTAAATTAATCATAGCGATCGATGGCTATGCTTCTAGTGGAAAAAGTACCTTAGCTAAATCCTTAGCAAATGCTCTGGGCTACGTTTTTATAGACACAGGAGCCATGTATCGAGGTGTCGCCTATTTTGTATATTTAAATGGCTTGTATACCAATGATTCGATTCATGAAGAAGCGCTCATTCGTCGATTAGATGAAGTCCATTTACGATTTGGCGAACCTATCGAAGGGAATGATCGACCCTTACTTTTAAATGGTGTGAATATTAATGATTCCATACGCAGCAGCGAAATTTCAGCGCTAGTTTCTCGAGTAGCCGTGATCCCTGAGGTTCGGTCAAAACTGGTAGATTTACAACGGTTGATGGGAACGCATGGTGGAATTGTAATGGATGGAAGAGATATTGGCACTGTTGTATTTCCTCAGGCCGATTTAAAAATATTCGTTACTGCTGATCTTGAGATTCGTGCGATGAGAAGATATAATGAAATGCGAATCAACATGCCTGATATCACCTTGGAATCAGTTAACGCCAACCTGTCTACCCGGGATGAAATCGATACAACGCGGACTATTGGTCCCTTAAAACAAGCGGAGGATGCAATTCTATTTGATACCGGAATGCTCACCCGAGAGTCACAGCTTGAAAAAGCATTAAGCATGGTCCATGAACTATTAACAACATGAGAGCATTCCTTTATATCCTAATGTTAAGCACCTTGTTTTTCTCTTGTGGGAATGAAGGGTCAGTTGAAGATACGGCACAACCCAAAGAACCCCAAACCGATAAAGGAGGTGATTTAAGAAGCCGGGCTCTCCGACACGTTGAAGCACAATTAAACATTGCGGCCACGGAACGATATATCCTTGAAATTCACAAACAAAATTTGGATGGGGATGATAAAGAAGATGCTATCATTACAGTAAATAGATTCAATTATGCGATTGAAAAGGCAAAGCAATCCCCAAATGCCGCAAAACTTGCAGAGATCGGTTATGTTGGAAATTATAACTACATTTTTTATTATGACGGAGGATTAGATATGATTTCTCCAGCAATTGCTGTCCCTTCCTCCCCTTACCTTCCCTTAGAAATATCCTTTGAACCTATTACATCCACTGAATATCAGGACGCTTTAGTAAGCTACCGAATTCGGAATTCCGCTTTTCGGGCATTTTTTACGATTGAGAATCATACCCCTTCACGCTACTTTGAATGGCCTGAATTCAACGATTTAGGTACACCAAAGCAGGAAGCCTTTTCCTTTTCATATGTTTCAACCGCGATGAATCCACGCAAGAACATACAAGTGTTTGAAGCAAACGTAACCCTTGCTGACACCACCAAGAATTTTAATGTAGCTAGGCCAAAACTCATCAAGAAAGAAAAGGTGTTATACGAGTTCTTTTACCTACCTGCAAAACAAACCTACGTAACTAAAAAATGAGCAATCATATCGACGAAATTCTAGACATTGATTGGGAAAAACCAGCATTCAAACCCTGGGGAATGGAATTAAAGACCTTTTGTATGTTCATGCACCTAAGTCAATTTGCCTCATCCATCATCCCAATGGCCGGTATTATTTTACCAATCGTAATGTGGCAACAATTTAAACATCAAAATGAACACATCAATCAGCAAGGAAAAAGCATCATGAATTTCATGCTTTCCATTGTTGTTAGTTGGGTTGTTGTAATTTTTCTTTACATCCTCTTTTTCATGGTTGTGATTGTTGCGGCTCAAGAAAAAAGTACCTCTAGTATTATATGGTCCTTTGGAATCATGCTCATTTTGATCATCGTTCTTTCCGTTTCTAGCCTAGTGTATGTTCTATACGTTATTCTTGCTGCACTAAAGGCTAATAATGGTCAAATTGGAACCTATCCCTTAACCATTAAATTTTTCAGATGAAAAACGGTCATACCGAAGTACGCGAATTTTACGACGAATACGTTGCTGAACAGGCGAACACCGGAATTAATGACCGCATTTATGGTGTTTATGAACGACTAATTGATCTCGGTTTAAAGCCTCAAAGTTCGTTACTAGAACTTGGTTGTGGTATTGGAATGATGACTTTGTTGCTTAAACGTACCATCAGCCAAGGAAAAATTCATGCCATCGATATTAGTGAGGCATCGATCGAATATGGAAAAACCCATGTAGCAAACCCGAATATCACCTTCAGCACACAAGACATTACGTTATTTGAAACTACTTTAATTAACCCTGATTACATTACCTTAATTGATGTGCTCGAGCATATTCCATTAGAAAACCACGCCGCCTTATTTCAACGAATCTCAGCGGTTATGGGACTTAATTCACGCTTCGTAATTAATCTTCCCAATCCTGACTATATTGCCCATGACATCGCCTTAGAAGCCGATTCTTTGCAAGTCATCGATCAACCCGTTCCATTTGCCTCCTTAATTAAACAATTAGATGACGCGAATTTGGAATTAATGCAGTATGAAAAATACGGCATTTGGCACAACGATGAATACCAGTGGTTTGTATTGCGGTTAAAGCGACCGTTCAAGGAAGTAGCCATTGATTCGAGCTTATCGCTCTATCAAAAATTCCAACGAAAAATCAAGCGATTTCGGATTAAGCAATTAAATAAATAACCGGGTGCTCCCTTCGACTGGCTCAGGGATCGAGCACC
>JBJTWL010000089.1:0-11599 GCA_046081745.1 Flavobacteriales bacterium
TATATCTATAATAGCGATACTCCGTATGATGGGAACTATGTTAATCAACCCTTCGTTATTGCCCAAGATTTTTTGAAATTTGAACATACAGACGGGTTAAACTATATCAATTCAGAACTTAGAAAATCAATGGTATTGCTGAATGTAAAACATTTCCAAACCACGTTTTTATACGGCGGAGGACTTGGTGTTTTATTGCCCAAAACCAATACTACCTTGTTAGCCAATCCCCGTTATGACGCCTTTCATTTGGCTGGGTATGGGGTCAATGGCGTAGTGTCTTTGCAACTTAATTTTTTTAAGTACTTCTTTGTTCAGGGAGAAGCAAAAATGGGATTCATTCACATGCCGGATATTCGGACCACTATGAACGCCAGTGATCGGGCATCACAAATGTTATTGTATAACCAATTTAATGTCAATTTTGGAGTTCAATGCTCGCTCATAAAATACAGTGAGGCGAAGATTCCGAAATTACCTACGGTTTAATCTTACTGCAACCACGAGCCGCCAACCGATATTACATTGTGCAGCTTTAGGTAGTGTTCGTAGGTTTCTGCTTTGATTCCTCCGGTTGGACAAAACTTCACCTGTGGGAATACTTGTCCGTAGGTTTTAAGGGCATCTAATCCACCAAAGAGATGGGCGGGAAAAAACTTAAAGGTATCCCAACCCAATTCCAGTCCGGTAATAATTTCACTGGGTGTAGCCACGCCAGGGATAAATGGTATTCCACAAGCTTCAAACGTAGGAGCAAGGTCTTTGTTGATTCCAGGGCTCACCATGAAATCAACCCCTAATGCCGCCGCTTTTTCTATTTGCTCATTGGTAACTAAGGTACCTACGCCGATGTCCATGCGCTGTCCGAAAGTGCGTTTGGCCTCCGCGATTGCGTCAAAAGAAATGGGAGTTCGCAGGGTGATTTCGATGCAAGAAACACCTTGTGATTCGAGTTTTTCCAACTGAGGGATCACTTCAGATAATTCCTGGAAAGTCACAACAGGGATAATAGGGTGTTTTTCTAAGGTGGCTCGTATGTTATTCTGTTTCATGGGCTTTTACAAAAATATGAATATCCTGAGAAAACGGTTCAATTTGCTGTTTAAGGGAAGAAATCCAAGCATGTATTCCAACTTTACCACAAAAATGAAGCAGGTTCATGTGTCGCTCTTGGGGTACTTTATTGGGATACAATTCCCGATGAATGCGTTCAAGCCGTTTGATTTGTGAATCTAATTGTTGTTTTTCTTCTTTCTGCCAACGCTGCTTATAATGGTTAATGCTTGAATCAATGCTTGCTTGTTGTGCTCCACACCATTTTTTTGCCTCGTTACCAAAGGACGAGATGCCTTCCGACATGCGGAGTTTAAGGCGCTCAACTTCTTGATCTAATTCATTAAAAATTGAATCTCGATTAGATTGTTTTGCAAGGAGTGTTTCGATTTGCCCAGAAAGGTCTTGAACGTATAAGGGTAACGATGAATCATCGATCTGATCCGGGGTGATCATGGCACTTATGCGTGTTTGAATCAAGGGATAAACCACATGCGCTGCTGAAAACGAAGATTTGAGTTGGGCCCAATAGGCTAATTCGCCACTGCCGCCCACGTAACATATGTTGGGTAGAATGGTTTCTTGATAGATAGGTCTAAGTAATACATTGGGGGAAAATCGTTCAGGAAAGCTCTTTAATTCATCCATTAATGCATCCCTAGTCCATTCAATATCATCAATAAGATATCCTTGGTTTGATGGAATTATTCTTGACCTTTTTCCTTCGCTCAAATAAAACAAATTGATGGGACGGACATGGGCTTGAATCTTCAATCCGGCATCCTGTAATGCAAGATTTGTTTGGGTCACCTGCTCCTGTAAGAATTGATGGGCCAATTCCTTTTCAATTACCGGTGTAAACAATCGTTTAAGTTCGCTATGGTCACCGTCGATAATGAGTAAACCATATTCACCTAAAAGCTTATTTAATAAAGTTTTAACGTGCTCCACATACGTATGTTCTCTCACGCAAAAAAGGGTACTTAATTCCTCTTTGACCGTCCCTTGAAAAAGAGCAAGCATAGCATCGTAGGTATCTTGTAGCCCTAAGGTTTCAAATCTACCTACCGGACCAGTTTGATTCGTTTCCCACGTAAAATCTTTATGAAAAAATTGGGTGGATTTAATCTCTTCAAAGTCATGGTCTTCAGAAGCTAACCAAAACATGGGAACTACATGAACATCCGTTTGTGCCTTATTCAATTGTTCGCAGAGCGAAATAACATGAAGTGCTTTATAGAGCAAGAAAAGTGGGCCAAGACCAAGTGACAGTTGATGACCCGTGGTGATGGTTACTGTGTTATTGTTGGTAAGACGATTGAGGTTTTGTTGCTGTAATTCACTGATATCTTGATTTGCATATTGATGATTCAGGTGTGTACACAACACCTGTCGATGTTCGCTCGGATAAGAATCTAATTTGGTCGCGCATTGTTTCAGAAGATTTACTAATGTAGGATCTCCTTGTAGAAATAATTGTTTGTTTTCATTGGTCCATTCTTCAATCACGGTTCCAAAGCCAAATACAGCTGCTCTGGGTAGTATGTGACGTTTCAGGGAAATCATGCCTCGTTAAGGTTTTGTAGCGCTACAAATCGTCCATATGCGCCATTTAGCGCAATTAATGATTCATGGTTACCTTCCTCCACTATTTTCCCTTCTTGGAGGACAATAATTTTGTCTGCGTTGCGAATGGTGGATAGTCGGTGTGCGATTACGATTGCGGTTCGATTGGTCATTAAACGGTCAAGCGCATCTTGTACTAATTTTTCCGATTCGGAATCTAATGCTGAGGTTGCTTCGTCAAGTATAAGAATGGCAGGATTTTTTAATATGGCTCGAGCAATCGCAATGCGCTGTTTTTGTCCCCCTGATAACTGTATTCCTCGATCTCCTACTTGGGTTTCCATTCCCTGGGGAAATCCTTGAATGAATTCATAGGCATTAGCAGCCTTTGCCGCATCCTCGATTTCTTGAGCAGTGGCTTCTGGTCTACCGAAGCGGATATTTTCAAAGATAGTATCTGCAAAAAGCATCACTTCTTGGGGCACTATAGCAATATGAGCGCGTAAATATTCCAAGTCAATCTCGCGTGTATCGATGTCATCGAAATACACAGTCCCCGTTTGGGGTTCATAATATCGCAACAATAAACTTGCTAACGTTGATTTTCCTGCTCCGGATCCTCCAACTAAGGCAAGGGTTTGGTTTTTACCAACACTAAAATTAATTCCACTGAGCACAGGGACATCTAAGCGCTGTGGATATTGAAATTGCACATCTTCCAAGCGGATATTCCCTTCAAGTTTCGGTTTTTTAGTCCCATCAACTAGCTCTTTTTCCGTAGCCGAATTCATGATCTCAATAAGGTTTTCAATCGCTCCCAGGGCCTTTTGAATGTTTGCATACAATTCGGGAAGGGAACCGATGCTTGCCCCCATCAAGATGGTAAATAGGATAAACTGATAAAACCCCTCCTTGGGTAGACTTGGATGAGCGCCTTGTGTCATCATCATTCCTTGCCATATGATAAAAACAATGGCACCAAAAAGACAGAAAATGATAAAGGATACAAATATTCCCCGCCAAATACCGCTTTTTACATTCAGGTCGCGCATTTTTTGCGTGTTTACTCTGAACCGATTTAAATTGAATACTTCATTCGTGAAGGCTTTAACATTGGCAATACCACTGAGTGCCTCTTCTATGATTGAATTGGATTCGGCGGTAAAATCTTGAGCATTCTTGCTTAATTTTCGTATGTATCGTCCAAAAATTACAGCGATAATTGCCATTACAGGCACAGTTCCAAGCATAATTAAGGATAGTTTCCATGAGATGAACACTAAAAAGGTAATGCCGCCTACTACAATAACCAATTGCCTAAAAAACTCAGCAATGGTGGTGCGCATGGTTTCCTGAATTTGTGTGATGTCTGATGCGATACGGCTTGTTAGTTCACCCACTTTGTGGGTATTAAAAAAATCCATTGGCATATAAATCATCCGTTCAAATGCGTCGTTACGTAAGTCGCGAAGGGCATTTTCTGTAACATTATTGAACAAAACGACTCGAAAAAACGAAAACAATGACTGAATGCCAAATAGGATGAACAGGGCAAACGCAATCCCATTAACCGAGTTCTTTGATAAAACTTGACCAATCGTATCAACAGAGCTTCCTCCGGAATCAGCACCTAATAGTCCTCCCATTAAGTATGGAAAAACAAGACCAGCCAACGTCGATAATACTAGGAAGATCCATCCAATGCTGTACGAAAACAGGTAGGGTTTCAGATAGGAAAGTAAAAATCGAAGTTTCTTTGAAGCACTAATCTTCTTGGTGTTTGTTTGTTTGGATGACAAGGCGTTCAACTTTAATGGATTGCATTGCAAAAATACCTACTTTTAAGGGAGTGAGGAATAATTTCATTTTTTTTATCAAAACAATTTGAATTGCTGAAAAATATCGTATATTTGCACTCCGTTTTTCGGTAGATATTTAAAGACAAAACGATGAAAAGAACATTTCAACCTTCACAAAGAAAACGAAGAAACAAGCATGGTTTCAGAAGTAGAATGGCTACTAAAAATGGTCGTCGTGTATTAGCAGCACGTCGTAAAAAAGGTAGAAAGAAATTAACCGTTTCTGACGAACCACTACACAAAAGATAGATTATAACTACTTATGATAAGCCCTGACCCTCGTCAGGGTTTTTTTTTGCACTTTTGGGGAAATTATGCATGTTGATTAGCAATACCTGTATTTGTATCGTACTGTTTACAGTGTTTAATGTGTATTCACAAGGAATAACTCTGGCCTCTATAAATAAGAAATCCAGCGTTACACTTTCCGGATATGGGGATTTATATCTCGGCAAGCATTGGGGTGGATACAACTTCAAGGAATCTTTTTTTTACAATCACAAAGTAAACAACAAACTACGTACTAATTTATTGTTGTTGAAAGGCGAGTTTGTATCACGGCGATTTCATGCCACCTTGGGGCTTATGACGGGGGATTACAGCCAATACAATCTAGCAGCAGAACCGAATTGGGCGAAACCATTAAATGAAGTATTTATAGGATTGAAACTATCAAAATCTAAAAATCTTTGGTGGGATGCGGGTGTTTATAAATCGTTCATAGGGATAGAATCGGCTGTCTCTTCGGATTGTCCAACCTTAACACGAAGCATGGTTGCAGAAAATTCTCCATATTACTTGAGTGGCTCGCGCGTTAAGTACGTGAGTGACAATAAGAAACACGAACTTGGGGTTCATGTATTGAACGGGTGGCAGCGTATTGGCTGGGATCCTTCTATCCTTAAGCCGAGTTTAGGAGCGCATTATAAATATCACATGAACGAAAATCTTTCGCTCATGTATGACGCTTTTTATGGGTCAATTTATCCGGATAGTATGGGAATAAATCGGTTTTATCAGCATATGAATGTAGCCTTTAAGCGTGGAAAATGGGAAACTTGGGGAACCTTGGATGTCGGTATAGAAGACCGCAACTTGTGGGGGGCGGCTCAACTCATGAACCGATACACCTTTAATGATCATTGGAGCTTGGCGCAACGCTTGGAGGTTTTCTATGATCCCGATAACCGTTGTGCTCGAATTGGGGAATCGGAGAAAACCATAATCGGGGGATTCACCCTGTGTCCAACATATCAATTAACGGATCAAATGGCGATACGACTAGACACTAAATTCCTAAAGGCCTCAGAAAATATCCTGAGAGGAGCGAACTGGGATTTGCAATTCAATGCGGGTATCGGGGTGAGGTTTTGAGTACCTCATTATCTAAGCACCGTAACATGACCTACAACTCGCTTTGGATTCTCTGCGTTGGGTAACTTGTAAAAAACTTCCCAGGTATACACTTGGTCTTGAACTGATTTAACTTTTCCACCATAAGGTCTAGGTGCGTCTCCGTTCCATGCTCCCAGGGTATTCGTTGTTGTGGTAGGAATCGTAGGTAATTCGTGCGTTTCAAAAATAAGTTCACCCCATCGGTTATAAATTCTAAAGGCGTAATCTTCAGGGTCTATCGCATGACTAAATACCGGATAAAAATAGTTATTAAGCTCCTTTCCATCAGGCGTGAACGTATTTGGTACATACAATAGCGCATCGGGTTCAATTCGAATACTAATGATGGTAGTGTCAGGACAATATCCCATATTGGTTGCTATTAACTGCACATCGTAAACGCCGGGAGGACAACCATAGGTATAGCCTATAATGCTGAAACTATTCGGGTCATAAAACGATGTGGGTGTGGAAAATAATTCAGCATATTCCATTTGTGGGCTGCATTCTCCCAGATCCCAATAATATTCAGTAGCATTCTCTGATGTATTAATGAAATCAAATGTTGGATTAAAAAACGACTCAACATTTGAAGAAGGTTCAAAGTTTGCTATAGCAGGGTATATGGCGTTAATGAAACTTGTATCCACAGCCACATCACAACCGTATCCAGAATTTACCATATACACCACAACATTCGTGTCGCCAGTAGAAAGATAACTCATATTGTTTAAAAGATTTGGGCCTTGTTCGAGCACGGAATCACTCATTGAAACGTTGTATAAATACCACGTGAACTGATTCGTTGATGAAGGAGTACCACCGGTAATTATCGTTTCAACTTCATGCATTGACCCAAAACATGAATAAGGATCTGTATCTATTTCAACGGTTGGGTCGGGAAATACGAAAATAGGTAACGTAGTATCTCCATTACATCCTTCTACATCTTGAATAATTGAAAGTTGGTAAACTAAATCATTGGTCAAACTTGGAGTTGTTATCGTGAAAGTGTTTGAGTTAGGAATATTTACAAATGGAGCCCCTGCCGGATCAGATACGGACCATTGGTAATTACTAACATTTCCATACCCTCCTGTTACAAACCCCGTTAATGGTACTTGAGCACCTATACAGACTTCATCTATTCCCACAATATTAACGACAGGGTCTGGAAGAATAGTAACCGTTATCGTATCCGCTGAATTAGAAGAACAACCAATTCCAGATTGCTGCACCGATACCGTGTAATCTTCGATACCAATTGGTATGTTTGGAGGGCAAAATGTCGGATTGGAACCGCCTTGATTCCATGAAAGTGTGGATGATCCGATTCCACCGCTAATTACCGCATTTATACACTGAGGAGTTCCACCGATACAAAGGGTTTCATCTTGACCAATAATCTGAACAACGGGATCGGCAATTACATTAATCTCACTCGGTAAGGTAGTTAAGAATCCGCAACCACTTGGCGCATAGGATATAACACAGTAATAGTAAAAACTACCCGGGGTATTGAAGGGTTGCGGTTGGTATGACGGCCCAAATGGCGGTGGAGATGGAAGTAGTGTGCCTCCAACATTTGAGTTTGTTTGATTCTGATACCATTGATACGTTGGATTACCCGCTCCATTAATTACTTGAATTGTCAGGGGTAAGGTACCTCCAACACAAATTGTAGTATCGGTATAAGGCTGCAACGAAATAATTGGATCAGGATTTACATTGATCGTAATATTCGCAATGTTCCCATTGCATCCACCAAGAAACGCCGTTGCCGTATAGTTGGTGGTGTCGTTCGGGCAAACTTGAATGCTGTGAGGAAAGAAATAGGTCACTTGCCCTGTACTCCATTGCACCGAATCAACGGCCACAGCACCAACAAAATTTGCCGTAATATTAGTACACCCACCTACACAAAATTCGGTTTCAACAGCCGTTATCGTTGATATATTTGGTGGCGCTTGTACAGTTACAGTTACAGGATAGGCTTGGCTTTGACAACTACCTAAATTCGCAGGTAAGGTATAGGTGACAATAAAGGTAGTGGTTGTACTTAAAGGAAGTGTTGTAATTGAGGCGGTCGTGGCTGTTGGGTTAGAGAGCAGCGCAGCTGGCGTCCAATTATAAATTCCATTGGGCGGGGACAAGGTTGGAAGACCCATGGCTTGTAGCGTGGAAATTGATCCAACACAAATGGTATCGGGTTGTGCGAAGGCCGTATCGATGATAGGAATTGGGTTAACATTTACTGTGACGGTAAACGGTTGACCGTGACATGTAAAAGTATTAGAAACGGGGTAACTCGGTGTAACGGTGTACACTAACGAACCAAACTGCGGAGGAATGGGCGGTTGAACATTGAGTACCTGGCTAATGCCTACTTGGTTGGATTGAGCACTGCCACCACTTATTAAATTTGGAGGATTAGACACAGGATTGGGCCATGAATACAAGATACCGTTGGGTACGATTTGCGAAGGTTGGTTGTTCGTGATGGATGGGGTAATAACAAAGGCACTACCGGAGCATACCGTAGCGGTTTGAGGTTGTATATTTGGAGTTGGTTGAACGTTAACCGTTACCGTGAATACAGAACTTGGACACATTGAAACAGTATCCGTCGCAGTAACATTATAAACCACTGTTTGTACAGTATTCGTAAGATTCGTTAGGGTTTGAGAAATCGTTGGATTATTTGTGCCTGCACTGTTTGACCAACCGCTAACATTTGGATTAGGAGTAACGGTCCATGTTAATACCGTATTCGCATTATAAATCGAACTTGGTGAGAGATTCTGATTTGGATCATACGTGAATGGCAATCCACTGCAGATGTTCAGCAAGGTATTCGATAAATTAGGTGTTGGTTTAACCACGACAAAAACAGGAAACGGTGCACCGTTACATTGTGGATTTTGAGTAGCGGGTCCTGTTGGTGTCACCCAATATTCAAGGGTATCATTAATACTTTGAGCATTTTGCAGTGTGCCTGTAAAAAAGTTGAGAGAAGGTGTATTGTTACTAGCTTGTCCTGTAATGTTTGTATTTGGCATGACATTCCAAATGAAAGTAGTTCCAACAGGAATAATGTCATTGCCTTGTCCCAAAGTAACCGTCAATGAATTACCACTGCAAATGGTATACAATGCGGTGTCAAGCGATGGACCCGGATTTACGGTAACCGTTAAGGTAAATGGAAATCCTTCACAAGGTCCTGAGGATGGCGTAATGGAATAAGTTAAGCTTTGTGGAATATTGGTTAGGTTCACCAATACCTGGTTGCTCAAGTTGCTAACCGCGGTGCTTTGATTACTTTGTCCGATAATGTTCGGATTATCGGAAACGATGGTCCATGTGTATAATGCTGTAGCGGGAATAACATTTCCAGGCAATCCAGTAATAGTCGGGGAATTTCCACTACAAATGGAATCCAATTGATTACTTATGGAAGGGGTAGGCGTCACGGTTATGTTGACATTAAATACCGAACCAGGGCATGCTCCGGAGGTTGGCGTGACAGAGTAAACGAGCGTTGTATTGTTGATTGAAGAACTGGTTAATGGTCCTGTGTTGAAAATGTTGGGATTTTGATTTGCGCTACCAACCTCATTCAAAACCAAATTATTAGTTGCTACGGTCCAAGAATAGGTGGTTCCTAAGGGGATGAAATTTCCTGCGGCGGTTGGATTGGGGATAGTATCGAAAGACCAACCGCTGCAAATTGTATCGATAATCGTGTTTATGAATGGTGCTGGATTTACTACCACATTGAGTTGGAACGTATCTGCACATCCGTTAAAACTGTTAACAGCAAAATAATTAACCGTTGCAATTCCTGGCGTTGGTGAAATGGTCAATACATCGTTAATGGTATTCGTTGGTTGTGGGTTGGTGGATTCTCCAAGAACATTGGAATTAGTGGCTGCATACCATAAGAAGGTCGAGCCTGCAGTGTTAGATGTCAAGGGGATGTTTAACGCGACACCAGAACATGTAGGGGCAGGGTTACCAGTGGTGATAACCGGTATAGGACTCACGGTGACTACCGTAGGAATGGTATCACTGCTACACCCATTAAGTACATACCAAGCATTGTAATTGTAGGTTGTAATTTGATTCGGAGGATTGGTTATATGACTAACAATGATTGCACTGTCCAACAACCCACTAATGCCAGTGCTCCAATAATAGGTTCCCCCCGGAAGGTTTGGATTCGCTTCAAGGGTATCGCTAGCGCCGCTACACAGGCTTAACGTATTGACTGAAATCGTTGGCTTAGGGTTCACCGTTACCGTTGCTAAGCTTGGCGCGCTCGGACAACCGTTGAGGGTGTAAACGACAGAATAAGTGAATATTTGCTGTTGCGTTGGATTGGCTAAAGCAGGCGTTACGGTTAGCGAAGCGTTAGTTCCATTTGGGGTCCACGCATAGGTTCCATTTGGGGGAGAAACCGTGGTACCAATGGTGACAGATTGTCCATTGCAAATGGGTTGTGTAGCAGCCGCAGTAACGGTTGGAATGGGGTTGACAACCACTGTAGCCGTTGCGGTACTTGTAGGACAACTTCCAATCTGAGTAACCACGGTGTAGGTGGTTGTGGAAGTAGGATTAACGGTGATTTGCTGCAAATTGGTTGGTGTTGTGATATTGTTCCCAGACCATGTGTACGAGGCTCCATTCGGGTTAGCGACTAAGGTGGTCGATTGCCCTAAACATATGGTGTCATTTAATACGGATGCCGTTGGGTTTTGAATAACATTGACGGTAAAGTTATCGTTAGCCGTACACCCATTAGCGGTATACGAAACCGTATAATTGGTGGTAGTTGCAGGATTTACGGTAATTTGGCTTTGTTGATTATTGGGAGCGGTTAATCCGCCACCTGTCCACAAATAGGTTCCAGAAGCCGGAGCACCATTTCCGGTCAATTGAACCGATCCTCCGCCACAAATAGTGGTATCAAGCACATTCAAGGTAGGAATAGGATTAACGGTAACGGCGGCGGTAGCGGCTTGACTTGGACAACCATTTACGGTGTAGGTAACGGTATAGTAGGTTGAAGCATTGGGGTTGACATTAATTGCGGCAGAAGTAGCGGCGTTAGACCACAAATAGGCTCCAGTGTTTGGCGGCGAACCAACAGCGGTCAAGGTAGCTTGAGCTCCACTGCAAATAGTGCTGTTATTGACGGAAACAGAAGGAATCGGGTTGACCACGACATTGGCGGTATTGGAAGTAGCGCTACACCCATTGAGGGAATAGGTAACGGAATAATTGGTATTTGAGGTTGGGTTAACGGTAATATTCGCTGTAGTAGGCCCTGCGGGATTCCACACATAGGTTCCACCGTTAAGGTTGACCGAAGAGGTGATGGTACCTGAACTTCCGTTACAAATAGCAATAGAATTCGGTAAACTTACGGTTGGAACAGGGTTCACCGTTACCGTTGCAGAGCTCGATGTACTCGGACAACCGTTGAGGGTATAAACGACAGAATAAGTGAATGTTTGCTGTAGGGTTGGATTGGCTAAAGTAGGCGTTACGGTTAGCGAAGCGTTAGTTCCATTTGGAGTCCAAGCATAGGTTCCATTCGGGGGAGAAACCGTGGTACCAATGGTGACAGATTGTCCATTGCAAATGGGTTGTGTAGCAGCCGCAGTAACGGTTGGAATGGGGTTGACAACCACTGTAGCCGTTGCGGTACTTGTAGGACAACTTCC